>NZ_JBHWZH010000026.1:0-55709 GCF_042728285.1 Streptomyces sp. NPDC060194
ATCCACGTCCGCGACCTGCCCCGCGCCGACGCCCTGGAGGTCGTCCGGACGCTGCGGGCGACGGTCAGCGGGAGGGCGCCGATGGAGGCGGGCTGGTCCACGATGACCAGGACGGTGCCGAACTTCTCGGTCAGCTTGTCGAAGACGGCCCGCAGTTTCGGCTCGCTGTTGGGTAGCGGTTTGTCGAAGATTTTCTTCCCGGCCGGGGTGAGTCCGTGGCCGTGGTGAGCGGTTTTGCCGACGTCCAGGCCGAGGAACACGCCCACGTCTTCGATCTCGAACATCGCGCCCTTTCCGGGGATGTTGACACCGGGGACTCAGCCCGCGGAGACGCCCAGGCGCTCCAGGATGAGCTCCTTCACGCGGGCCGCGTCGGCCTGGCCGCGGGTGGCCTTCATGACCGCCCCGACCAGCGCGCCGGCCGCCGCGACCTTGCCGCCGCGGATCTTGTCCGCGACGGCCGGGTTGCCGGCGATGGCCTCGTCGACGGCCGCGTTGAGCGCGCCGTCGTCGGAGACGAGCTTCAGCCCGCGCCCGGCGACGACCTCGTCCGGGTCGCCCTCGCCCTTGAGCACGCCGTCGATGACCTGGCGGGCCAGCTTGTCGTTGAGCTCGCCGGCCGCCACCAGGGCGGTGATCCGGGCGACCTGCGCCGGGGTGATGGCGACCTCGTCGACGGTGGTGCCCTGCTCGTTGGCGTACCGGGCGATCTCGCCCATCCACCACTTGCGCGCCTGGTCGGCGGGGGCGCCGGCCTCGATGGTCGCGACGATCAGGTCGACCGCGCCGGCGTTGAGCATCGACTGCATGTCGTGCTCGGTGACGCCCCACTCGCCGAGCAGCCGGTTGCGGCGGGCGCGCGGCATCTCCGGCAGCGCGGCGCGCAGCTCCTCGACCCAGGCGCGCTCGGGCGCGACGGGCACGAGGTCGGGCTCGGGGAAGTAGCGGTAGTCCTCGGCGTTGTCCTTGATCCGGCCGGCGGTGGTGGACCCGTCCTCCTCGTGGAAGTGGCGGGTCTCCTGCACGATCGTGCCGCCGGAGTTCAGGACGGCGGCGTGCCGCTGGATCTCGAAGCGGGCGGCGCGCTCGACCGAGCGCAGCGAGTTGACGTTCTTCGTCTCGCTGCGGGTGCCGAACTCCGCGCGGCCGTGCGGGCGCAGCGACAGGTTGACGTCGCAGCGCATCTGGCCCTTGTCCATCCGGGCCTCGGAGACGCCGAGCGCCTTGATGACCTCGCGCAGCTCCGCCACGTACGCCTTGGCGACCTCCGGGGCGCGCTCGCCGGCGCCCTCGATCGGCTTGGTGACGATCTCGATGAGGGGGATGCCGGCCCGGTTGTAGTCGAGCAGCGAGTGGGACGCGCCGTGGATCCGGCCCGTCGCGCCGCCGACGTGCTTGGACTTGCCGGTGTCCTCCTCCATGTGGGCGCGCTCGATCTCCACCCGGAAGACCTCGCCGTCCTCCAGCTGGACGTCGAGGTAGCCGTCGAAGGCGATCGGCTCGTCGTACTGCGAGGTCTGGAAGTTCTTCGGCATGTCCGGGTAGAAGTAGTTCTTCCGGGCGAACCGGCACCACTCGGCGATCTCGCAGTTCAGCGCGAGCCCGATCTTCACGGCGGACTCGACGCCCACCGCGTTGACCACCGGCAGCGCGCCCGGCAGCCCCAGGCACGTGGGGCAGACTTGCGAGTTCGGCTCCGCGCCGAGCTCGGTGGAGCAGCCGCAGAACATCTTGGTGCGGGTGCCGAGTTCGACATGGACCTCCAGGCCCATGACGGGGTCGTAGGAGCGCAGCGCGTCCTCGTACGACTCCAGGTCGGTCGTGACAGTCACGGTGAAGACTTTCCCTCTCAGCCCAGCAGGACGTCGTCGTCGCCGAGGCGCTTCAGCTCGCGGTAGAGCAGGGCGACGCCGGTGGCGATGGCGGCGGCGGAGACGACGGCGTCGGCGAGGAGCAGGGCGTCGCTCTCGCCGCGGGCCTTCCTCAGCTGCTTGGTGACGCTCAGCGCGCCGAACAGCGTGGTGCCGATGGACAGGTAGAGGCCGGGCTTGGACTTCTTGAAGCCCTTGGCCTTGTCGAGCGTGTTCGAACCGGTCACAGCGACGGTGCCTCCTCGAGCAGCGGGTGGCCCCAGCGCTCCACGAACGCCTTCTCCACGGCCGCGCCGACCGTGTAGAGGCGATCGTCCTTCAGCGCGGGGGCGATGATCTGGAGCCCGACCGGGAGGCCGTCCTCGGGGGCCAGGCCGCAGGGCAGCGACATGGCGGCGTTGCCGGCCAGGTTGGTCGGGATGGTGCACAGGTCGGCAAGGTACATCGCGACGGGGTCGTCGGTGCGCTCGCCGATGGGGAAGGCGGTGGTCGGTGTCGTCGGCGAGACGATCACGTCGACGGACTCGAAGGCCTTCTCGAAGTCGCGGGTGATGAGCGTGCGGACCTTCTGCGCGCTGCCGTAGTAGGCGTCGTAGTAGCCCGAGCTGAGGGCGTAGGTGCCGAGGATGACGCGGCGCTTGACCTCGTCGCCGAAGCCGGCCTCGCGGGTGAGCGCGGTGACGTCCTCCGCCGAGCGGGTGCCGTCGTCGCCGACGCGCAGGCCGTAGCGCATGGCGTCGAAGCGGGCCAGGTTGGAGGAGCACTCGCTCGGCGCGATCAGGTAGTAGGCGGCGAGCGCGAGGGAGAAGGACGGGCAGTCCAGCTCGACGATCTCCGCGCCCAGCTCCTTCAGCAGCTCGACGGACTCGTCGAAGCGCTGCATGACGCCGGCCTGGTAGCCCTCGCCGCGGAACTGCTTGACGACGCCGACCCGCATCCCGGCGACCCGGCCGTTGCGCGCGGCCTCGACGACCGGCGGGACGGGGGCGTCGATGGACGTGGAGTCCAGCGGGTCGTGGCCGGCGATCGCCTCGTGCAGGAGCGCGGTGTCCAGGACCGTGCGGGCGCAGGGCCCGCCCTGGTCGAGGGAGGAGGAGAACGCGACCATGCCGTAGCGGGAGACGCCGCCGTAGGTCGGCTTGACCCCGACGGTGCCGGTGACGGCGGCCGGCTGGCGGATCGAGCCGCCGGTGTCGGTGCCGATGGCGAGCGGGGCCTGGAACGCGGCCAGCGCCGCGGCGGAGCCGCCGCCGGAGCCGCCGGGGATCCGGGTGAGGTCCCAGGGGTTGCCGGTGGGGCCGTAGGCGCTGTTCTCGGTGGACGAGCCCATGGCGAACTCGTCCATGTTCGTCTTGCCGAGGATGACGACGTCGGCGGCCTTCAGCTTCTTGACCAGGGTGGCGTCGTAGGGCGGGATCCAGCCCTCGAGGATCTTGGAGCCGACGGTGGTCGGCAGGCCCTCGGTGGTGAAGATGTCCTTCAGCGCGAGCGGGACGCCGGCCAGCGGGCCGAGCTTCTCGCCGGCGGCGCGCTTGGCGTCGACGGCCGCGGCCTGGGCGAGCGCGCCCTCGCGGTCGACGTGCAGGAAGGCGTGGACCTTCTCGTCGGTGGCGTCGATCCGGGCCAGGTGGGCCTCGGTGACCTCGACGGCGGTCAGCTCGCCGGACGCGATCCGCGCGGCGGTCTCGGCTGCGGTCAGCCGGATGATGGTCTGGGTGTCCGTCATGGTCTCTTAGTCCTCCCCCAGGATCTGCGGCACCTTGAATCGCTGCTGCTCCTGGGCCGGGGCGCCGGAGAGCGCCTGCGCCGGGGTGAGCGACGGACGGACCTCGTCCGCGCGCATGACGTTGGTCAGCGGCAGCGGGTGGGAGGTCGGGGGGACGTCTTGGTCGGCGACCTCGGAGACGGCGGCGACGGCGGTGATGATGTCGTCGAGCTGTCCGGCGAAGTGGTCGAGCTCGTCGCTCGAGATCTCCAGACGCGCCAGGCGAGCGAGGTGAGAGACCTCCTCGCGCGTGATGCCAGGCATGCAGCGGTCCTCTGGGGGTGAGTGCGGGGGTTTCCGGTTTTCGGGATGCAGCCCAATCCTATGGGGCCCGGCGCCCCCGCCGCGCCGGGGTTGTTCCCGGCCCGGCCCGGCCCGTCCCGCCCGACCCGCTGCCCCGGACGTCAGGTGACGGTCTGGCCCGAGGGGGACGGCGACGCGGGCCGGCCGGTCGGGGCGGCCGTTCCGGCCGCGTCCGCCGGGCCGTGGTCGCCCTCCCGCTGCCAGCCGCGGTCGCCGCGGGCGAGCAGCCAGGCGGTGGTCTCGTCGGCGGGCATCGCGGCGGCGACCAGCCAGCCCTGGACGGCGTCGCAGCCGAGGTCCCGCAGCCGCTCCCAGGTCTCGTCGTCCTCGACGCCCTCGGCGACGACGACCAGGCCGAGGGAGTGGGCGAGGTCGAGGGTGCAGCGGACGATCTCCGCGTCCTCGGGGTCGACGGCGAGCCGGGCGACGAACGACCGGTCGATCTTCAGCTCGCTGACCGGGAGCCGGCGCAGGTGGACGAGGGAGGAGTAGCCGGTGCCGAAGTCGTCGAGCGACATCGTCACGCCGTGGACGGTGAGCGCGGCGAGCGTGTCGGCGGCGCGCTGCGGGTCCTCCAGGAGGACGTGCTCGGTGATCTCCAGCTGCAGGGAGCCGGCCGGGACGCCGTGCCGGGCGAGCCGGGCGGCGACGGCGCCGGCGAACCCGTGCGCGTGCACGTCGCGCGGGGAGACGTTGACGGCGACGGGGACGTCGAGGCCCTGCGCGCGCCAGCGGGCGACCTGGGCGAGCGCGGTGTCGAGGACGTACTCGGTGAGGTAGGGCATGAGGCCGGAGGACTCGGCGATGGCGATGAACTCGTCCGGCGGGACCTTGCCGCGCTCCGGGTGCACCCACCGCACCAGCGCCTCCAGGCCGGCGACCTTCCCGTCGAAGCGGACCTTGGGCTGGTAGTGCAGCTCGACGTCCCCGGCGTCCAGCGCCCGGCGCAGGTCGCCCAGGAGGCCGAGCCGGTCGGGGGTGTTGGAGTCCCGCTTGGACTCGTAGACCTCGACGCCGGTGCGGTCGCGCTTGGCCTGGTACATCGCCACGTCGGCCCGGCGCAGCAGGCCCTCGGCGTCGAGGGCGTGGTCGGGGCAGACGGCGAGCCCGGCGCTGGCCTCCAGGACGAGGCTGAGGCCGTCGAGGTCGAGCGGCGAGCCGAGGTCGGCGACCAGCATCCGGGCGGTGCGCTGGGCGGCGGTGGTGGAGTCGACGCGGGGCAGCAGGACGGCGAACTCGTCGCCGCCGAGCCGGGCGGCCTCGGCGCCGCGCGGGAGGGCGAGCCGGAGCCGGTCCGCTATCTGCAGCAGCAGCCGGTCGCCCGCGAGATGGCCGAGGGTGTCGTTGACGGAGCGGAACCGGTCGAGGTCGATGAGGATCAGCGCGGACCGGGAGCCGGCCCGCTCGGCGTCCTCGAGGGCGGCCCAGGTGCGCTCCAGGAGCCACAGCCGGTTGGGCATCCCGGTGAGCGGGTCGCGCAGCTGCTCCTCGGCGCGGGCCCGGGCGATCCACAGCGTGGAGTCCAGTGCGATCAGCGGGATGGCGAACAGCGGGAGCAGCACCGGGAGGTCGACGGCGACGACGCAGACCAGCGGGGCGATCCCGAGCAGCGCCACCGCGACCAGGGCCTGCCGCGCCAGCGCGGTGCGGGCCACGGTCGGCAGCCCGCGCCCGGGCGGGGCGTGGACGTACCAGAGCAGGCCGCGGGCGACGACCAGGTACGCGGCGGCGACCAGGGCGACGGCGGGGGCGGCGGCGACGTCCCAGGTCGAGGGCTCCCAGGGCTCCTCGACGGTGGGCCGCTCGCCGAACGCGGCGAGGACGAGCGCGCCGGCGGCGATGCCGAGCAGGTCGATCGCCCCGTGCAGCAGCGCCTCGCGCGCCCGGTGGCGGCGGGCGGCGGCGACGAGCAGGACGACGGCGAGGCTGACCAGGGCGGCCGGCAGCCAGCCGTAGAGGAGCAGCGCGGCGAGGGTGAGGGCGGCGCCGGAGCCGGTGCCGCCCCACCAGCGGTCGCGGCCCATGGCCACCAGGTGGCCGACGACGATGCCGGTCAGGAGGGCGAGCGCCCAGCCGGCCGCGCCGGCGGGGAACAGGGCGCGGTCCGCGACGAGGGCCTGCTGCGCGCCGAGGGCGGGCACCAGTGCGGCCACCGCGAGGATCACGGCCGGCACGACGCGCCCGCGCAGCCGCGAGCCGGCCTCGGCGCTCTCGGTCGGTTCCATTGACGTCCCTCTCACCCCTCGCCGCCTGTGCTCCTGGGCACTCAGCCTCTCCCGTCCTCCCCCCGTCACGCGAGGGGTCGGAGGAGGCCCGGTCCGCGGCCGTGCACGGCGGGCGCCCCCCTCAACAGTAGGCCGCAGCAGGCCTCTTGGGGCCGCGGTCGACGACCCTTGCCCGAATGCGGTCCGGGGACCCGTATGCATCTGGTATGCGCCGAACGGGTGAGCTCGAACCCCCTACTCGGCTACCGGAACGGCAACGTTCCGTGCCGCGTCGGGGCCCTGTTCGAGCAGGACGACGAAGCCCTCCTCGGTGAGGACGGGCACCTTGGCCTGCATCGCCTTGTCGTACTTGGAGCCGGGGTTGTCGCCGACGACGACGAACGAGGTCTTCTTGGAGACCGACCCGGTGACCTTGGCGCCCAGGCGCTGCAGGGCCTCCTTGGCGCCGTCGCGCGTGTAGTCGACGAGGGTGCCGGTGACGACGACGGTGAGGCCTTCGAGGGGGCGGGGGCCCTCGTCCTCGGCGCCCTCGTCCTCCGTCCGGACGCCGGCGGCCTTCCAGCAGCGCAGGATCTCGCGGTGCCAGTCCTCCTCGAACCACTGCTTCAGCGAGGCGGCGATGATCGGTCCGACGCCGTCGGTGTTGGCGATCTCCTCCTGCGTCGCCTGCTCGATCCGCTCGATCGAGCGGAACTCGCGGGCGAGCGCCTCGGCGGCGACGGGGCCGACGTGGCGGATGGAGAGGCCGGTGAGGATGCGGGCGAGCGGCCGCTCCTTGGCCGCCTGGATGTTGTCCAGCATGGCGAGCGCGTTCTTGCGGGGCTCGCCCAGCTGGTTGGCGAAGACGGTGACGATTTTCTCCTCGCCGGTCTTCGGGTCCCGCTTGGGCAGTCCGCTGTCCTGGTCGAGGACGTAGGCCTTGATGGGCAGCAGCTGCTCGATGGTGAGGTCGAACAGGCCGCTCTCGTCGCGCAGCGGCGGCTCGGCGGGCTCCAGCGGCTGGGTGAGGGCGGCGGCCGCGACGTAGCCGAAGTTCTCGATGTCGAGGGCCTTGCGGCCGGCGAGGTAGAACAGCCGCTCGCGCAACTGGGCGGGGCAGGAGCGGGCGTTGGGGCAGCGGAGGTCGATGTCGGCCTCCTTCATGGCCCGCAGCGCGGTGCCGCACTCGGGGCACTCGGCGGGCATGACGAACTCCCGCTCGCTGCCGTCGCGCAGGTCGGCGACCGGGCCGAGGATCTCCGGGATGACGTCGCCGGCCTTGCGCAGCACGACGGTGTCGCCGATGAGGACGCCCTTGGCCTTGACGACCTCCTGGTTGTGCAGGGTGGCGAACTCGACCTCGGAACCGGCGACCGTCACCGGCTCGACCTGCGCGTACGGCGTGACGCGGCCGGTGCGGCCCACGCCGACCCTGATGTTGATCAGCTTGGTGTTGACCTCCTCCGGCGCGTACTTCCAGGCGATCGCCCAGCGCGGGGCGCGGGAGGTGGAGCCGAGGCGGCCCTGGAGGGGGATCTCGTCGAGCTTGACGACGACGCCGTCGATCTCGTGCTCGACGGAGTGGCGGTTCTCGCCGAACTCGTCGATGAACGCGCGGACCTCCTCGATCGTGTCGACGACCTTGGCGTGCGGGGAGGTGGGCAGGCCCCACGCGCTGAGCAGGTCGTAGGCCTGGGAGAGCCGGTCGATGTCGAAGCCCTGCCGGGCGCCGATGCCGTGGACCACCATGCGGAGCGGACGGGAGGCGGTGATCTTGGGGTCCTTCTGGCGGAGCGAACCGGCCGCCGCGTTGCGCGGGTTGGCGAACGGCTTCTCCTCGGCCTCGACGAGCCGGGCGTTCAGTTCGAGGAAGCCCTCCATCGGGAAGTACACCTCGCCGCGGATCTCGACCAGGTCGGGGACGTCGTCCCCCTGGAGGCGGTGGGGGATGTCCTGAATGGTGCGGACGTTGGGCGTGATGTCCTCGCCGGTGCGGCCGTCGCCGCGGGTGGCGGCGCGGGTCAGCCGGCCCTTCTCGTAGGTGAGGTTGACCGCGAGGCCGTCGACCTTCAACTCGCACAGGAAGTGGTAGCCGGGCGCGCCGACGTCCCGGGCGACGCGGTCGGCCCAGGCGGCGAGCTCCAGGTCGTCGAAGGCGTTGTCGAGGGAGAGCATCCGCTCGCGGTGGGCGACGGCGGTGAACTCCGTCTCGTAGCTCCCGGCGACCTTCTGGGTCGGCGAGTCGGGGGTGCGCAGCTCGGGGTGGGTCTCCTCCAGCGCCTCCAGGGAGCGCAGGAGCCTGTCGAAGTCGCCGTCGCTGATGACGGGCTGATCGCGTACGTAGTACCGGAAGCGGTGCTCCTCGATCTGCTCGGCGAGCCTGGCGTGCTCCTCGCGCGCCTCGGAGGGCACCGTGCTCTGCTGTTCGACCGCCGTCTCGTCCGCCACCGTCTGACTCTCCCGTCGTCCCGTTCGTCCCACCACCGACCCCGAGCGAAGTCACTCAGGGTTGTCCGCGAGCGACCTCGCGGCCCGGACGCAGTGCGCCTGCGCCGCGCGCGCCCAGTCGGGTGAGGCACCCGCGAGGCCGCACGAGGGAGTGATCACGACGGACTCCGCCAGAGTCCCCGGATCCAGCCCCAGCCTGCGCCACAGCTTCCTGACACCCATGACGCTACCGGCAGGGTCTGACAATCGGGCGTCGCCGGACGCGTCGGTCCCGGGCACGATCCCGGCGAGCAGCTTCGTGCCGCCCTCGACGGCCTCCCCGATCGCGTCGTCGTCACGCTCGGTGAGGAGCGAGAAATCGAACGAGACGCCGTCCGCGCCGGCCCGGCGCAGCAGCGCGAAGGGCACGTCGGGGGCGCAGGAGTGGACGGCGACCGGCCCCTCGTGGACGGCGAACACGTCCCGCAGCGCGCCCTCGACGAGCTGGCGGTCGACGGCCCGGTGGGTGCGGTAGCCGCTGGCGGTGCGGACCCGGCCGCGCAGGACGGCGGTGAGGGACGGTTCGTCCAGTTGGAGCACGATCCGCGCGCCAGGCACCCGGCGCGCCACGTCGGCGAGGTGCGTGCGCAGCCCCTCGGCCAGCGACTGGGCGAGGTCGCGGCAGGCCCCGGGGTCGCCGAGGACGGCCTCGCCGCCGCGGCGCTCCAGGGCGGCGGCGAGCGTCCAGGGGCCGACGGCCTGGACCTTGAGCGGGCCCTGGTAGCCCTGGGTGAACTCCTCCAGGGCGTCGAGGTCCTCGCCGAGCCAGGAGCGGGCCCGGCGGGTGTCGCGGCCCGGGCGGTCGGAGAGCCGCCAGCCGCTCGGCTCGACGTGCGCGTACAGCTCGGCGAGCATCCCGGTGCTGCGGCCGATCATGTCCGCGCCGGGGCCGCGGGCGGGTAGCTCCGCGAGGTGGGGGAAGTCCTCGAAGGAGCCGGTGACGGTCTTCGCGGCCTCCCGCGCGTCGCCGCCGGGCATCGAACCGACCCCGGTCGCGGGGCCCCACCTGAATGCAGTCGTCTCGCTCACGCAGGGAAGCGTACGCAGGTCCCCCGGTCGTGGCGTGCGGGCGGGGCCCGGCGGACCGTCAGCCGCCGGGGCGGACCGTGAGATCGGTGACCTCGGCGTCCCTCGGCAGGTCGAGGGCGGTGAGGACGGTGGTGGCGACGGACTCGACGTCGATCCACTTCGAGGCGTCGTACTCCTTCCCCTCCTGCTGGTGCACCTTGACCTGCATCGGGCTCGCGGTGCGGCCGGGGTAGACGGAGGTGACGCGGACGCCGTTCGGCTTCTCCTCCCAGCGGAGGCTGTCGGCGAGCGCCTTGAGGCCGTGCTTGGACGCGGCGTACGCGCCCCACTCGGCGTGCGCGTTGAGGCCGGCGCCGGAGTTCACGAAGAGCACGTGGCCGCGTTCGAGCCGCAGTTGCGGCAGGAAGTGGCGGGTCAGCTCGGCGGGGGCGACGAGGTTGACGTCGAGTTGCAGGCGCCAGGTCTTCGGGGTGAGGTCCCCGATCCGGCCGAGGTCGACGACGCCGGCGATGTGCAGCAGCGAGTCGAGGCGGTCGGGGAGCGTCTGGTGGGAGAACGCCCAGGACAGCCGGTCGGGGTCGGCGAGGTCGCCGACGAGGGTGCGGGCGCCGGGGAACTCCCCCGCGAGTTCCTTGGCGCGTCCGGCGTCCCGGGCGAGCAGGACGAGGTCGTCGCCGCGGGCGTGCAGGCGGCGGGCGACGGCGGCGCCGATGCCGGAACCGGCGCCGGTGATCAGGTGGGTAGCCATGCGGCCAGGCTAGCCGGACGCCCCGGTGGAGCGGTCCGGGGTGTCAGGGGGTGAGGCGCAGGTGGCGCTCGGTCTCCTGGTCGCCGGAGGCGGAGCCGTCGTCGTGGGCGGTGAAGGCCTTGCCGAGGGCCTCGGCGACCCGGTCGACGGCCTGGTAGCCGCCGGAGAGCTCCGCGGCCACCTCGCCCTGGAGCGGCGTCGCCTGCCCGGCCTCGCGCGGTTCGGCCGCGTCGACGACCTGGGTCCAGACGGTGGGGCGTACGGAGTCCTCCGCGTGCGGCCGGCCGCCGGAGTCCCCCTCGGGCGAGGTGAAGGTGGCGAGCAGGGCGTCGATGACCGCGCTCGCGTCGGCGGGGGCGCCGGTGAGCTGGACGGTGACGTGGTGGTCGGATCCGGGGGTCGGGCTCGAGGTCGTCATGCGCGGACGGGTTCCCCACCCGCCCGTGGGACAAACCGGGCGTCACGCGGGTGTCGCGCCCCCCGGGCGGGGTACCTGGCGGGCTGTCCGCCCCGTCGAGCACGAGGAGAAGCACCATGACCACCGTCGAGCAGTCCGTCGAGGTAGACGTCCCGGTCTCCGTCGCGTACGCCCAGTGGACGCAGTTCGAGGAGTTCCCCCGGTTCATGGGCGGGGTCGAGCGGATCGAGCAGCGCACGCCGACCCTGACGCACTGGGTGGCGAAGGTCGACGGCGTGCGGCGCGAGTTCGACGCGGAGATCACCGAGCAGGTCCCCGACGAGCGGATCGCCTGGACGACGGTCGGCGGGGACCTCCGCCAGGCCGGCGTCGTCACGTTCCACCGCCTGGACGACGAGCGCACGAAGATCATGCTCCAGATGGACCACGACCCCCGCGGCTTCGCCGAGAAGGCGGCGGAGAAGCTCGGCCTGGTCCGGCAGCAGACCAAGAGCGACCTCACCCGCTTCAAGGCCTACATCGAGGGCCGCGGCGAGCCCACCGGCGGGTGGCCGGGCCGGGTCTGAGCGGCCGCCCCCGCCGGCGCCGCGGCCCGCACGAGCCGCCGGCGTACGGCGGGACGGCCGCCCGGGCCAGGACAGCGGGAACACGATGACCGCGGCCGCCGCGCGGCAAGCGTGGCGGGGGCGCCCCGGGCGGAGGACGGAGTCGACGCGGGGCGTCGGAAACCGACGACGCCGCCGCGGATCGGCGGACCGGGCGCCGTGACCCCGGCGGGATCCGTCGGACATCCCTAGCGGGACGCGGACGGGGCGTGGTCGGGGAGCAGCAGGCCGAGGGCCTGGGACAGGGTGCGGGGGCGGTGGAGGCCGTCGGACTCCCGCAGCGCGGTCCAGCCGGGGCCGGCGAGGAGGACGGCGGGGTGGCGGCGGGCGCCGCGGATGCCCCAGCCGGTCTCGCGGACGCGGCGGACGGCCTCGGCGTCGGCCGTGGCGTGGCGCTGCGACCAGAGCACCACCGCGCGGGGCCCACTGCGACGCACCGCGTCGGCGAGCGCGCCGACCGGGACCGCGGCCCCGAACATCCGCACCGGCACGCCCCGTTCGGCCAGCACCGCGGTCAGGACCTCGGCCGCGAGCGTGTGGTTCTCCCCCGGCGTGCACGCGACGACCACCGGCCGGGCGTCCATGCCGTCGGCGGGGGCCGGCACGGGCGGGGTGCACGCGCGGACCACCGTCGAGATCTGCCACGACAGCAGGTGCTCGGCCTCGACGAACCTCTCCCCCGCCGCGTCGCCGGACGCCGCCCACGTCCGGCCGATCGCCCGCAGCGCGGGCCGCAGCACGGTGTCCCACGCGTCGGCGAGCCCGTGCTGCGCCACCACGCGCCGCAGCAGCGAGTCCAGGAGCGCCGCGTCCAGCCGCACGGCGGCGCGCCCGATCCCGCGCACGAGGACACGGGGGTCGGCGGCGGGTCCGGCGGTCCCGGGTCCGGGCGACGCCCCGTCGTACCGGTCCGGCTCGCGCGGGGGCGCGGTGCGGGGGTCGAGCCGCGAGCGGCGCGCCCCGGCCGGGCGGGACCGGGCCACGGAAACCTCCGCCCGTGCGGTCGTCCCGGCCGCGGCGAGGCCTTCCGCGTCGCCGTGCTCCGCGGGCCGGCCCGAGGCGTCCGCCGCGCGGTCGCGGCTCGTGTGCACGGGGCGCGCCGGGCCGGGGACGGCCTCCCCACCGGCCGGGACCGGCCCTCCCCCGCCCACCGTCCGACCGCGTCCGGCCCGCGCCCGGCCCCGACCCGCCTCGTCCGGCGAGCCGTTCGCCGCGTCGTCGCGCTGCCCGGGCGCCCCGGTGCCGGCGGGGCTCGGGGCGGCGGCGGCCGCCGGGCCCCGACGGGACCGTCCGTCGCGCTGACCGGGCAGCGCGACGCCGGCCGCGCCGCGCGGAACCCCTTCGACGCCGCTCCCGGACCGCGCCCGGCCGCGCGCGGGCCGAGGCGCCGCGGCCACCGACCGGATCCGGCGCGCCGCCTCCGCGACCGGGATGCCGTCCGCGGTCAGGCGGCAGAGTTCCTCGAGCGCGGCGACGTCCTGCGGGGACCAGCGGCGGTGGCGGCCCTGCTCGCGGCCGGTGGGGCCGATGCCGTAGCGCTGGTCCCACGAGCGCAGGGTGGTGGGGGCCACACCCAGGCGCAGGGCGACCGCGCCGGTGGTGAGGCCCGACTCCCCTTCGGCGGCGAGGGATCGACGGGCGCCGCCGGGATCGCGTCGTTCGCCTTCCATGGGCCGACGATACGACGCGCGGGCGGTCCGGACGCCCGCTTCCGCGGGATCGGCGCCTCCGAGGACCGCGCTCCTTGCCGCTCAGCCCACCCGCGCCTCCAGGTGGTCGAGCGCCGCGACGCCGTCGTCGGCGAAGTGGACCAGCTCGGAGAGCGGGACCGGCAGGAAGCCCTCCGCGTCCATCCGCTCGAACTGCTGCCGCAGGCCGTCGTAGAAGCCGGCCGTGTTGAGCAGGACGACGGGCTTGTCGGTCAGGCCGTGCTTCCTCAGCTCCAGGATCTCGGTGGCCTCGTCGAGCGTCCCCAGGCCGCCGACCATGATCACGATCGCGTCGGCCTTCTGCAGCAGCAGCGCCTTGCGCTCGGCGAGGTCGCGGGCGACGACCATGTCGTCCACGCCGTGCCGCACCTTGTGCGAGAGGAAGGTGACGGACACGCCCGTGAGCCGGCCGCCCGCCTCGTGCACCCCGTCGGCGACGACCTTCATCAGCCCGGCGTCGGACCCGCCCCACACCAGGCCGTGCCCCCGCGCGCCCAGCTCGCGGGCGAAGGCGCGGGCGGGGACGGTGTAGCGGTCGTCGAGGTCGGCGGCGGAGAGGAAGACGCAGATGTTCATGGCCCCCACCGTAGGACGCACTCCTGACAGCGGGGCCGCGGGGCCCGGCGTGGCCGGAAAGGCCCGCCGGCCCGACGCTCCGGGCCGGACGGGCGCAGAATCGTCACAGCGCCGCCGCCACCCGGCGGCACCGTCCACGAAAGGCCACCGCCATGACCGCAGGCCACACCATCACCGTCGAGCAGGGCACGGAGCGGGTCCGGGTCGAGGTCGACGGGCAGCTCCTCGCGGAGAGCGACCGCCCGCTGGTGCTCCGGGAGACGGGCCTCCCGCCGCGCTACTACCTGCCCCCGCAGGACGTCCGCCTGGATCTCCTGACGCCGTCGGACACCACCACGCACTGCCCCTTCAAGGGCGACGCCTCCTACTGGTCCCGGCCCGGCTCCCCCGACCTGGTCTGGGCCTACCCCGACCCCAAGCCGGAGGTCGCCACGATCAAGGACCACCTGTGCTTCTCCGCGACCGAAGTGGTCGGCTGACCCCAGGGGCGCGCGCCGCGCGCGCCCCGTCCGCGCGGACGGCTCAGACCGTCGCCGCCGTCCGCCGGACCGTCGTCGCGATCGTCGCCGAGCCGACCACGCGGGTCCCGTCGTAGAGGACGATCGCCTGGCCCGGGGCGATGCCGCGGACGGGCTCGGCGAAGGCGACCTCCAGGGTGCCGCCGGTCAGCTCGGCGGTGACGGTCGTCTCCCCGCCGTGGGCCCGCAGCTGCGCGGTGTAGGTGCCCGGGCCGCTCGGCGCGGTGCCGCACCAGCGGGGCCTGACCGCCGTCAGCGCGGTGACGTCGAGCGCCTCGGCGGGGCCGACGGTGACCCGGTTGTCGACCGGGGAGATGTCCAGGACGTAGCGCGGCTTGCCGTCGGCCGCCGGGTGGCCGATGCGCAGGCCCTTGCGCTGGCCGATGGTGAAGCCGTAGGCGCCGTCGTGGGTGCCGAGCGTGGTGCCGGCCTCGTCGACGATCTCGCCCTCGGCCTTCCCCAGCCGCTTCGCGAGGAAGCCCTGGGTGTCGCCGTCGGCGATGAAGCAGATGTCGTGGCTGTCGGGCTTCTTCGCGACGGCGAGGCCACGCAGCTCGGCCTCGGCGCGGATCTCGTCCTTGGTGGTGAGGGTGTCGCCGAGCGGGAACATCGCGTGGGCGAGCTGCTGCTCGTCGAGCACGCCGAGGACGTAGGACTGGTCCTTGGCCATGTCGGAGGCGCGGTGCAGCTCACGGCTGCCGTCGTCGTTCAGGACGACCGTGGCGTAGTGGCCGGTGCAGACGGCGTCGAAGCCGAGGGCCAGCGCCTTGTCCAGGAGCGCGGCGAACTTGATCTTCTCGTTGCAGCGCAGGCACGGGTTAGGCGTGCGGCCGGCCTCGTACTCGGCGACGAAGTCGTCCACGACGTCCTCGCGGAACCGCTCGGCGAGGTCCCAGACGTAGAACGGGATGCCGATGACGTCGGCCGCGCGCCGCGCGTCGCGGGAGTCCTCGATCGTGCAGCAGCCCCGCGCGCCGGTCCGGAACGACTGCGGGTTCGCCGACAGCGCCAGGTGGACGCCGGTCACGTCGTGGCCCGCCTCGACGGCGCGGGCGGCGGCGACGGCGGAGTCGACCCCGCCGGACATGGCGGCGAGGACGCGGAGGGGGCGCGGGGCGGCGGGAGTCTCAGTCATAGCCCCACCAGAGTAAGCGCCCCCGGGGAACCGATGCCCTCGCATAAGCGTTCACGATCACATGGGGGACGGCACGGGCCCGGACAGGGCGGACACGGACGGTACGGGCGGCGCGGGCGCGGGAGGCGGCGCGGGCCCGGCCTCCGGCGCGCCCGGCGGCGCGGACCGGGGTGCGCCGAAGGGCCCGGAACGCAAGATCGGCCGCCGCAAGCTGCTCATCGGCGGCGGCATCGCGCTCGCCGGCGGCGTCGCCCTCACCCAGGACGCGGTCCGCCGCCTCTGGTGGCAGGTCCCGGGCGTCGACCGCCAGCGCGTCCCCGGTGCGGTGGACTTCGCCGGCGCCACCTGGGCCGGCGCCTCCGAGGCCAACCTGCGCTACGCCGACCGCCCGGACGACTACACGATCGACCGGATCGTGATCCACGTGACCCAGGGCAGCTACGCCAGCGCCCTGCGCGTCTTCAGGAGCCCCCTGCACGCGGCCGCCGCGCACTACGTGGTCCGCGCGAAGGACGGCCGGATCGCCCAGTGCGTCCAGGAGCGCGACGTCGCCTTCCACGCCGGCAACCGCGCGTACAACGAGCGCAGCGTCGGGATCGAGCACGAGGGGTTCGTCGACCGCCCGGAGGACTTCACGGACGTGATGTACGAGTCCTCCGCCCGCCTCGCCGCCGCGATCTGCGTGCGGCACGGCTTCCCGCCCGACCGGGAGCACATCATCGCCCACCACGAGGTCCCCGGCGCGGACCACACCGACCCGGGCCCGCACTGGGACTGGGACCGGTACATACGCCTGGTCCGGGCGGCGGAGAAGGCGGCCCGGACGAAGCAGGCCTGAGGTCCGGGCTACATCAGCCCCGCGGTCCGCGCCCGGTCCACCGCCGGCCCGATCGCCCGGCGGACCGCGTCGACGTCGGCCGCGGTGCTGGTGTGGCCGAGGGAGAAGCGCAGGGTGCCCCGGGCGAGGTCGGGGTCGCTGCCGGCCGCGAGGAGGACGTGGCTGGGCTGGGCGATCCCTGCGGTGCAGGCCGAGCCGGTGGAGCACTCGATGCCCTGGGCGTCCAGGAGCAGCAGCAGGGCGTCGCCCTCGCAGCCGGGGAAGCTGAAGTGGGCGTTCGCGGGCAGCCGGTCCGCCGGGTCCCCGCCGAGCACCGCGTCCGGCACGACGTCGTGGACGGCCTTGACCAGCTCGTCGCGGAGCGCGCCGACCTCGCGGGCGAAGTCCACCCGGCG
Organism: Streptomyces sp. NPDC060194; assembly: GCF_042728285.1. NCBI lineage: Bacteria > Bacillati > Actinomycetota > Actinomycetes > Kitasatosporales > Streptomycetaceae > Streptomyces > Streptomyces sp. NPDC060194. Next base: position 16,602 of record NZ_JBHWZH010000026.1, read on the forward strand.
CTCGGCGGCGAGCCGCCCGGCCACGGCGAACGCGGCGACGGCCGGCACGTCGAGCGTCCCGGAGCGGACGTGCCGCTCCTGCCCGCCGCCGTGCAGCACGGGCACGGGGGTGTGGGCGCGGCCGAGCAGCAGTGCGCCGATGCCGTACGGGCCGCCGATCTTGTGCCCGCTGACCGTCATCGCGGCGAGCCCGGACGCGCCGAAGTCGACGTCGAGCTGTCCGAAGGCCTGCACCGCGTCGGCGTGCACGGGGATGCCGAACTCGGCCCCGACGGCGACGAGTCCGCGCACCGGCATGACGGTGCCGATCTCGTTGTTCGCCCACATGACGGTGATCAGGGCGACGTCGGACGGGTCCTTCTCGATCGCGGCGCGCAGGGCGTCGGGGTGGACCCGGCCGTAGCCGTCGACCGGCAGGTACTCGATGCGGGCGCCCTCGTGGGTGCCGAGCCAGTCCACCGCGTCGAGGACGGCGTGGTGCTCGACGGGGCTGGCGAGGACCCGGGTGCGGCGGGGGTCCTCGGCCAGCCGGGACCAGTACAGGCCCTTCACCGCGAGGTTGTCGGCCTCGGTGCCGCCGGAGGTGAACACCACCTCGCTCGGCCGCGCGCCCAGCGCCTCGGCGAGCGCCTCGCGGCCCTCCTCGACCGTCCGGCGGGCTCTGCGGCCCGCGGCGTGCAGCGAGGAGGCGTTGCCGGTGACGGAGAGGTGCGCGGCCATCGCCTCGACCGCCTCGGGCAGCATCGGCGTGGTGGCGGCGTGGTCGAGGTAAGCCATGATGGGCCCGATTCTACGAGCCGGGCCGGGAGCGGGACGCCGCGCACCGGCGCACGGGGGGCGCGGGGCCGGCGACCGGCCCGGCGGACCCGGCTGCCGCCGCCCCCGAGGGACCGCCGTCGGCTCCGGGCGCCCGACCCGCCCGCGGGGCCCCGCCCGTCAGCCCCGCGGGGCCTTCGCCAGCTGGCGGGACTGGGCGACCAGCCGGTCCGCGCTGTCCCAGACCTCGGCGTCCTCCTCCAGGAAGCCGCCGGCCAGGTTGCGGGTGGTGATCGCCACCCGCAGCGGCCCGGGGGCCGGGCGGCAGCGGACGTGGACGGTCAGCTCGACGGTCGGCACCCAGCCGCGCAGACCGAGCTCGAACGCGGTCGGCGGCAGCGCGTCGACGGCGAGCAGGACGGAGAGCGGGTCGTGGTCCCGGCCGTCGGCCAGCCCGAACCAGGCCCGCATCTCGCCCTTGCCCGACGGCGCGCCGACCGCCCAGCCGGCCGTCGTCGGGTCCAGCTTCAACCGCAGCCGCTCGGTGATCGCGGACGAGCCGGGGATGTCGGCCGGCCCGTCCTCGGCGCCGAGGCAGTGCTCGTACGGCGGGATGGCCGGCGGCTTCGCGGTCGTGCGGACGTCGTCGGGCAGCGCAGCGAGGTCGCCGTACGTCGCCATCACCCGCACCCGCTCGACCTCGCGGCCCTCGGCGTCGCGCTGGAAGAGCGAGGCCTGGCCGCTGGAGAGCGTGCGGCCGGTGCGGACGGTCTCCGTGCGGACGACGGCGGGGCCGGGCTGGGACGCGCCGAGGTAGTGCGCGGTGACCGTGATCGGGTCGGGGTGCGGCAGGGCGTCGGCGAGGGCCCGGCCGAGGACGGCGAGCAGGTAGCCGCCGTTGACCGCGCTGATGATCGTCCAGCCGGCGGAGAGGTCGGCATCGTAGACGCCGGGCTCCCTGGCGACGACCGCGGTGTCGCGGTCGAACTCGCTGTCCCCGACGGTCGCCGTCGCTGCCCCGGTCGCGGCCGGTGCCGCGCATGCCTCAGTCATGCCGTCCACCGTACCCCCGCAAGCTACTGAGCGGTAGCTTTTTCCTCGGTCCGGGTCGACCGCCGGTTCCACGCGCGCGGCGCGCGCCAGCGGTAGCGGATGGCGAGGAGCCGGGTGGTGAACGCGGTCGCGGCGGCGAGGGTGCTCGTCACGAAGTCCAGCGCGCCGAAGCGCATCAGCAGGGCGGTCATCGCCGCGCCCACCATCGCGGGCACGGCGTACATGTCGCGGTCCCAGCGCAGGATCGAGGGGACCTCGTTCGCCATGATGTCCCGCATCATCCCGCCGCCGACAGCCGTCGCGAGGCCCAGCACCGCGGAGGAGGTGAGGCCGAGGCCGTACTCGTGTGCCTTCGTCGTGCCCGTGACGCAGAACAGGCCGAGGCCGGCCGCGTCGAAGATGTTCACCGCGCGGTTGATCCGCTCGACCTCCGGGTGCAGGACGAAGACGAGCGCGGTCGCGATCAGCGGCATCAGGAAGTACCCCAGGTCGTCGAACGCGGCGGGGGTCGCTCCGATCACCAGGTCCCGGAACAGGCCGCCGCCGAGGCCGGTGACCTCGGCGAGCACCGCCATCCCGAAGAGGTCGAAGTTCTTCCGCACGGCGAGGAGGGCGCCGGAGATCGCGAACACGACGATGCCGACGAGCTCGATGACGTACTGCACGGTGGGGGTGAAGAGTTCCTGGAACACGGGACATTTCTACAGGCCGCGGGCGCGGACGCAGCGCAGCCCGGGGAGCGTCGGGGCCGGGCCCGACGGGGCCCGGGGACTCGGCCCCCGGGCCCGGAACCTACGCCGGGTCCTTCGCCGGGGCGGTGGTGCCCGGGGGGACGACCGGGGGCTCCACCGGCGCGTCCGACGCGGGGGCCGCGTCGACCACGTCCGCCGGGTCCGTGCCGGTGACCGCCTCGATCCCCGTCGCACGGGTCATCGGGAGCGTGCCCGCCGCGATCTCCGCCGCGTAGTGGCACGCGACCTTGTGCCCGTCGCCCATGTCCGCGAGCGCGGGGCGGTCCGTCGCGCAGAGGGTCTCCTGCTTCCACGGGCAGCGGGTGTGGAACCGGCACCCCGCCGGCGGGGCGGCCGGCGACGGCAGGTCGCCGGTGAGCAGGATCCGCTCCCGCCGGTCCTCGACCTCCGGGTCCGGCACCGGCACCGCGGACATCAGCGCCCGCGTGTACGGGTGCCGCGGCTCGGCGTACAGCGCGTCGCTGGGCGCCTCCTCCACCAGCGACCCGAGGTACATCACCCCGATGACGTCGGAGATGTGCCGCACGACGGCCAGGTCGTGCGCGATCACCAGGTAGGTGAGCCCGAGCGACTCCTGCAGCTCCTCCAGCAGGTTGATGACCTGCGCCTGGATGGAGACGTCGAGCGCGGAGACCGGCTCGTCGCAGATGATGACGTCCGGCTCCAGGACCAGCGCCCGCGCGATCCCGATCCGCTGCCGCTGCCCGCCGGAGAACTCGTGCGGGTAGCGCGAGAGCGCGTCCGCCGGCAGCCCGACCTTCGCGAGGATCGCGCGGATCGTCTCCCGCCGCTCCTCCCGGCTGCCGCCGATGCCGTGCGCGGCCATCCCCTCGGCGAGGATCGACTCGATGTTCTGCCGCGGGTTCAGCGAGCCCATCGGGTCCTGGAACACCATCTGGAGCTTGCGCCGGAACTTCCGCATCTCCTCGTCCGGGAGCTGCGCGAGGTCCGTCCCGTCGAACCGCACCCCGCCGTCGGTGACGTCGACGAGCCGCAGCACGGCCCGGCCGAGCGTCGTCTTGCCGCAGCCGGACTCGCCGACCAGGCCGTACGTCTGACCGGCCTCGACGGAGAGCGAGACGCCGTCTACGGCGTAGACGTGCCCGACGGTCCGGTCGACGAACAACCCCTTCTTGATGGGGAAGTGGACCTTCACGCCGTCGAGTTCGAGCAGGCTCATGCGGTGACCTCCTCGGTCGCGGCGGGGGTCGGGAGCACCGGGTTGACGCAGCGGACCTCGTGGCCCGGCGCGCGCGGCTCGGAGAGCTCGGGGGTGCCCGTCAGGCACTCCATCGTGTAGTGGTCGCAGCGCGGGGCGAACGCGCAGCCGTCGGCCCACGCGATCTGGTCGTTGATCGACCCGCGGATCGGCCGCAGCGGCTCCCCGCGCGGCGCGTCGAGCCGCGGGATCGACCCGAGCAGCCCGTGTGCGTAGGGGTGGGTGGGGTGCGCGAACAGCTCGCGGCGGGCGGCCGACTCGACGACCTTGCCCGCGTAGAGCACGTTCACCTCGTCGCAGAGCCCGGCGACGACCCCCAGGTCGTGGGTGATCATCAGGAGCGCGGTGCCCTCCTGGTCGACGAGCTCCTTGAGCAGTTCGAGGATCTGCGCCTGGATGGTGACGTCGAGCGCGGTGGTCGGCTCGTCGGCGATGAGCATGCGCGGGGCGCAGGCGACAGCCATCGCGATCAGCGCGCGCTGCCGCATGCCGCCGGAGAGCTGGTGCGGGTACTCCTTGAGCCGGCGGGTCGGGTCGGGGATGCCGACCCGGTCGAGCAGGTGCGCGGCCTCCTTGCGGGCGGCCTCGCCCTTCATCCCGCGGTGCCGGGTCAGGATCTCGGTCACCTGCACCCCGATCGGCACGACCGGGTTCAGCGACGACAGCGGGTCCTGGAAGATCATCGCGAGCTCGCGGCCGCGCAGGTCGCGCAGCCGCCGCTCGCCCATGGTCAACAGGTCCTCGCCGTCGAGCACGGCCCGCCCGCCGACGGTGACGCCGCGCTTGGGCAGCAGCCCCATCAGCGCCATCGACGTGACGGACTTCCCGCACCCGGACTCCCCGACCAGGCCGACGACCTGGCCCTGGTCGACGGTGAACGAGACGCCGTTGACGGCCGTCGCGTTCTTCCGTCCGCGCCCGCCGGCGAAGGTGACGGTCAGGTCCTCGACCCTCAGCAGCGGCTCCGAGGAGCCCGCCGCGGTCGGCTGGTTCAGCTGGGTCAGCTGTGTCATGGGGGTCTCAGCCTCGCAGCTTCGGGTCGAGGGCCTCGCGCAGGGCCTCACCGAGGAGGGTGAAGCCGAGCGCGACGACGATGATGCCGACGGCCGGGTAGACCGCCATGAGCGGCTCGTTGGAGAAGAAGCGCTGCGCCTGGGTGAGCATCGCGCCCCATTCGGGGATCGAGGGGTCGGGGTTGCCGAGCCCGAGGTAGGACAGGGCGGCCGCCTCGATGATCGCGGTGGCCAGGCTCAGCGTGGTCTGCACGATGACCGGGCTCAGCGAGTTGGGCAGGATCTGGGTGACCACGATCCGCCGCCGTCTGACCCCGAGCGACTTCGCCGCGAGCACGTACTCCGCGCCGCCCTGCGAGAGCATCGAGCCGCGCAGGAGCCGGGCGAAGACGGGGATCTGCACGACCCCGACCGCGATCATGACCGTGGTCAGCGACTGGCCGAGGACGGCCGCGACGGACACCGCGAGCAGCAGCGACGGCAGCGCGAGCAGGATGTCCGTGACGCGCATGATGGAAGTGTCGAGCTGCTGGCCGCGTCGGCCGCCGAGCGTGGCGGCGGCGCCGGAGAGAGCGCCGATGGCGAAGCCGACGACGAGGCCGATCAGGGTGGCGACGACGCCGACGAGCAGCGTCTGCCGGGTGCCCTCCAGCATCCGGGAGAACATGTCGCGGCCCAGGTGGTCGAGCCCGAACCAGTTGCCTTCGCGCGGCCCGACGAACTTGCCCTGGTTGGGCAGCACGTCGCCGCGCCAGGTCTGCGCGGTCGGGTCGTACGGGGCGAGCAGCGGGCCCACGATCGACACGATGACGAAGACGACCACGATGGCGGCGCCGATGATCGCCATCTTGCTGGTCCTCAGCCGGTTGAACGTCTCGCGCCACAGGCTCGCGCCCGCGCTGGTCCCGACGTTCCCGCTGAGCTCCGCCAACCGGTCGATCTTGTCGGCCTTGGAGGTGACGATACTCATCAGTGCACCCGCACTCTCGGGTCGATGACGCTGTACGCCAGGTCGACCAGCAGGTTGATCAGGACGTAGATCGCGGCGATGAACATGATGAAGCCGACGAGCACCGGGTAGTCGCGGGCGTCGATGGCCTGCGCGATGAAGGATCCGATGCCGCCGAAGGTGAAGACCGACTCGGTGAGGACGGCCCCCGACAGCAGCGAGCCGGTCAGCAGGCCGACGGCCGTGATGACGGGCAGCAGCGCGTTGCGCAGGACGTGCCGGCCGCGGACGGTCTTCTTCTCCAGGCCCTTGGACTCCGCGGTGCGGACGTAGTCCTCGCCGAGGACCTCGAGGACGCTGGCGCGGGTCATCCGCACGATCACCGCGAGCGGGATGGTGGCGAGCGCGACGGCGGGCAGCACCAGGTGCATGATCGCGTCCCAGCTGGCGTCGAACTCACCCGTCAGCAGGCCGTCGAGCACCGCGAGCCCGGTGACCTCGGTGGCGTTGATGCCGCTGGTCAGGCGCCCGAAGGTGGGGAAGATGCCGAGCTGGACCCCGAAGATCTCCTTCAGGATCGTGGCGAGGAAGAACACCGGGATGCAGATGCCGACCAGCGATCCGGAGACCGAGGCGACGTCGAGCCAGCCGCCGCGGCGGCGTGCCGCGACGTAGCCCAGCGGGACGCCCACGGCGATCGCCAGCAGCATCGCGAAGACGGAGAGCTCGACCGTGGCGGGGAAGCGGAGCACGAACTCGTCCCACACCGGCTGCCCGGTCTGCACGGACGTGCCGAGGTCGAGTTCGAAGATCCGCCCGAGGAAGCGGAAGTACTGGACGTGGAGGGGCTGGTCGAGCCCCAGCGCCTTGTTGATGGCGGCCACTTGGGCGTCGGTCGCGCGTTCGCCGAGGATCGCCGAGGCGGGTCCGCCCGGCAGCCGGTTGAGCCAGATGAACAGCAGGACCGAGAGGCCGAGCAGCGTGGGTATGAGCTGAAGCAGTCTTCGTACGACGAGTCGCAGCACCCCGCGTGCCCCTTTCTACATGTGCTCGCCAACGGGGTCCGCCCGGCCACCGGATTGCAGTGGCCGGGCGGACCTCGTGCGAGGGGCGGTTACTTGAAGGAGGCCTCGGCGAAGTACTCCTGCGTCAGCGGGGAGACCTTCGGCGGGTTGACGTTCTTGGCGAACGCGATGGCCGGCGGGGAGGACGAGATCGGGAGACCGGGCAGGTACTCCATGATCGCCTCGTTGGCCTTCTTGTAGGCCTCGGTGCGGGCGGCGGGGTCGCCGACCTTCGAACCGGCGTTGACCGCGTCGAAGAGCGCCTTGTCCTTGAAGCCCCACTGCTTGTCGTACCCGGCGAACCAGGTGCCGATGAAGTTGTAGCCGTCGTTGAAGTCACCGGTCCAGCCGAGCATGTGCAGGTCGCACGAGCCCTGCTCGGTGGCGTCCAGGTAGTCCGGGGCCCACTTCATGGGCTTCGGGGTGACGGTGACGCCGGCCTTCTCCAGGTCGGACTTCATCAGCTCGAAGATGTCCTGCGGGGCGGGCATGTACGGGCGGGTGACCTCGGTCGGGTAGCAGAACTTCACGTTCAGCTTCGACTCGCCGGCGTCCTTCAGCAGGGCCTTGGACTTGGCGGTGTCGAACGCGTAGGTCTTCACCTGGTCCGAGTAGCCGGCGATGGTGTCCGGCATGAACTGCGTAGCGACCTTGCCGCCCTCGGGGAGCTGGGTCTTGACGATGTTCTCGCGGTCGATCGCGTGCGCGATCGCCTCGCGGACCTCCTTCTTCTTCAGGGCGGGGTTCGCCTCCTGGGTCATGCCCAGGTAGAAGAGGTTGAAGACGTCGCGGGTCGGGACCTCGAAGCCCTCGCCCTCCAGGGTCTTCACGTCGGCCGGCGCGACCAGGTCGTAGCCGTCGATGTCACCGGCCTGGAGCGCCTGGCGGCGGCCCTCCTCGGTGTCGATGGTGCGGAAGACCAGGTTCTTGATCTTCGCCTTCTCGCCCCAGTAGTCGTCGAAGCGGGTCAGGCTGACTTCCTTGTTGCCCTTGTTCCACTTCACGTACTTGTACGGGCCGGTGCCGGCGAGGACGCCTACCTCGGTGCTGTACTTCGGGTAGGAGATGGCGTCGCCCTTGGCGGTGGCGGCCTGCTTCTTCTCCTCCTCGATGGACTTCGGCGAGTGGATCGCCAGCGAGTTGAGCGAGAAGCCGCCGGGCAGGTTCGCGGAGGGCTCGTTGACCTCGATGACCGCGGTGTTCTCGTCCTTCGCGGTGCAGGACTTGTAGTTCGGCTTCGCCGTCTCCTTGTCCTCGTTCTTCGCGAAGCCGCCCATGATCGAGCGCCAGTAGTACGAGACCGCGTCCAGCTGGTACGTGCCCGTCCAGTTGAACCAGTGGTCGTAGTTCGCGCAGACCGCGGCCGCGTTGAAGACCTCGCCGTCGTGGAACTTCACGCCCTTGCGGAGGTTGAAGGTCCAGACGGTGCCGTCCTCGTTGCTGGACCACTTCTCGGCGAGGCCGCCGACGAGCTTGGAGCCGCCGGGCTCGTGCTCCAGGAGGGCCTCGAAGGCCTGGCGGGTGACGCGGAAGGTCTCGCCGTCGCTCGCGAGGGCGGGGTCGAGGGAACCGGGGTCGCCGGCGCCGGCGAAGACGAACGTGTCCTTCTTCTCGCCGCCCTTGCCCTCGTCACCGCCCTTGTCGCGGTCGCTGGAACAACCGGTGGCGATCACGCCCACCGCGAGGGCGGCGGTCAGTGCCCGCACCGCCCTGGATTCGAATATTCGCATGGGTCCACCCCGAGGGTTCCGACGACAGGCCTTGGCGGCGTGAACACTACAGTCGGCTTTCAGCGGGGAGAACAGTCCGCATACCGGTGATACCGAGTCGAGACCAGGGGAGCCAACAAACCCCCCCGGAACCGGACATCGTCGCGGGAGAAGTTAACCTCCGGGACACAAACCGCTGTTCAGCGGTGGTGCGCCGGGGGGTATCCGTAGCCGGGCTGCGGGGCGGCGGTGGCGGAGGGCGCGGCTCCGTGGGCGTCCCGGTCGTAGAACGGGCGGGCGTTTGCGCGCAGCCACATCACGACGGGGTCGTACGCGTCGGACATGGCCACGGTCGAGACCGGCAGCCCCTCGGGGACGGCGCCCACCGACTGCCGCATCATCGCGCGGGTGGCCTCGACGGACGACCGGGCGGTGTCGTACAGATCGAGCCCGATCGCCAGATAAGGGGCGCCGAGTGCGGGTTGCACCCAGGCCCGGCGCAGCGACCGGACGGCGGTGGTGCGGTGGGCGTTCTGGGTGAGCAGCGCGTAGAACTGCGGGAGCTCGATCGACGGCTCGGTCATCCGCAGCGGGCCGGCCGGCAGCCGGTCGAGGCCCGCGGCGATCCGGCGCAGGTCGAGCCAGGGGACGCCGACGCCGCCGCCGGGGGCGTGCGGGTTGAGCCACAGGCCGTAGTGGTCGGGGTAGAGCGAGCGGGCGATGTCGGCGCCGGCGACGACCTCGTAGGAGCGGTTCCAGCCGGAGGCGGCCAGCTCCTGCGCGGAGGTCACGCAGGGGGCGTAGCCGAGGCCGCCCACCTCCATGTTCCCGTACTGGGCGTCCGGCGAGCCCTCCTGGCCCTGCCAGAGCAGCATCCACACCTGCCCGGCGGCGAGGGACCGGAGCAGCGCCTCGTACGCGTCGAGGCGTCCCGGGGTCACCTGGCCGAGCATCCGCTCGACCTGGCCGGCTGCCGCGTTCACTTCTGACCGCCCCATCTCCCGCACGGCCCGCCACCCGGGCACCCTCCGGGCCATCAAACCAGCTTAAGCCCCCGGGGCCCATGGGGGGCGTGCCGCGTCGTGGGCGGTTGCGGCGGAACCGCGCCTTCCGCCCGGTGTTCAGCCGGTGGTGCGGACGTAGAAGGGGCGGACGCGGTCGCGGAGGTAGTGGGCGGCGGGGTCCTGGGTGATGTCGAGCAGGACGATGTTGACCGGCCAGGGGGTGGGGGCGCGGTGCAGGGCGCGGCCGAGGGCCTCGCCGGGGACGGTGGTGTCGGCGGTGACCCAGTCGGTCAGCTCGACCCCTATGAACATCACGGGGTCCCCGCCCTCGACGCTGGCCAGGCAGCGGCGGGCCGTGCGCACGGTGCCGGTGGCCTCGAACTCCGCGGACGCCGCGGCCAGGAAGTCGACCGGCTCGTGCTGCCAGTCCGGCTCGAACAGCCGGACCCGGCCGCCGGACGCGGGCCCGTCGAGCGCGGTGCGCCCGGCCCGGCACAGTTCGGCGACCGCGGGCGGCGGCAGCGGGACGCCGACCGCCCCGCCCGGGTTGACCGCGATGCCGACCTGCGGCGGCAGGCCGCGGGCGAACTCGACGGCCGGGGCCACCGCGAAGGACATGTGCGAGCCGACGCACGCCATGAACTGCTGCTCGGAGCTGAAGACGGGCACGAACGCCGCCCCGTCGATCTCCAGCATCGGCAGGTCGAGGTCCGGGCTGGTGGGGTCGCCGCCGTTCGGCAGCGGCACCCAGACCCGGCCCCGGCCGAGCACCTCGACGATCCGGCCGCCCGCGCCCGGCACCCCGAGCGACGCGGCGAGCACCTCCTCGACCTCGTTGGCCGGCCAGCCCGGCGCGGCCTGGCCGTGCTCGCGCGGCCCGGGGAAGTCCGATCCGGGGAAGTCCATCTGTGCCACCTGCTGCCCCACCTGGTGCTCTGCCTGCTCGGCGCGTTGCCGTACGACGGGGCCGACTCTAGTGCCCCGGGACCGGCCGGCACGGCGGGAACCCGTCCTCCGCACCCCGGCCGCACCCGACGGAGCCGCCCGCCGCACGCGGCCGCCCCCGTCCCCGCGCCCCCCGCGCGGGCTCAGCCGCGGCCGAAGGTGATCGCCCTCAGCTCGCGCGCCGCGTCGCGGTCGGCGAGGACCGCCGAGGCGCAGCCGGCCGGCAGCACGCCCGCCTCCGCGTCGGCGACCAGCCGCCCGACGGCCGCGCGGTGCCGGCCGAAGGCGTGCCCCGAGACGCCCCGGCCGCGCTCGGCCTGGCCGCCGAGCGCCTCCTCGGGCGTCGCGTCGAGCAGCAGCAGGTGCAGCCCGCTGCCGCGCCGCCGCGCCTCGCGGACCAGCCAGCGCCGCACCCAGGCCTGGCTGCCGCAGTCGTGCACGACGACGCTCTCGCCACTGCGCAGCGCGGCGCGCAGCCCGGCGTAGTGGGCGAACCGGACGAGCGGGCGGTAGACGCCGTAGGGCAGGTGGCGCGGGAGCCGGCGCTCCCAGCGCTCGCGGGCGTCCTGGGAGTCGATGCGGGCGACCGCGACGGTGTTGCGGATGAGCGTGGACTTCCCGCTGCCGGGCAGTCCGGAGACCACGACGAGGTCGCCGGGCGCGAAGGCGAGGACCCGGGGGCCGCTCCCCCGGCGGCCCCGCAGGTCGCGGACGTCCCCGAGCGGAGCCGTCCGGGCGGGCGCGGCGAGCCGCTGGCCCGCGGCCCGCTGGCCCGCCGCCCACTGCCCCGGCAGCGCGCGCCGGACCGTTCCGGACGCCGTGGCGTATGCGCCGGCCACTGAAGTTCTCTGCACGTGCCCTGCCTCCCCCTGGGGCTCCGTCCGGTCGGCTCGGGAGCCGACCGGGTCGGACCCCGACCGCTGTGCGACTGCTTCCCCCTGAGTGTAAAGAGACGGTAATGGGCCGCAAACGGTTTCGGCTGTTCCGGCGGGCCCTTCACCCGGGCGGGGACCGGGTGCGGGGACGACCGGACCCCCGTGGGGCGGTCGTGCAATGATGGCCCCGCCAACTGCATACCGGCCGTTCGAATCCGCGCGGGAGAGTCCCCGGCCACCGCCGCCGGGGCGCCGAAGGAGCAAGCCCTCCCTTGAATCTCTCAGGCCCCGTACCGCGCGGACGAGGCACATCTGAAAAGTGAGCCGTACCGGCTCCACCCAAGGTGCAAACCGTGTTCCCCGCCCCGCGCGACCGCGCGCGGGTGGACACGGTGAACCTCTCAGGTTCCGATGACAGATGGGGAGGACCGCCCTCGTCCGCCCGGCCATGCCCTGGAGTCCTACCGATGAGCAACGCCACCACCCCCGACGGCGCTCCCCGCCGCACCGCGCTCGACGCCCTGCACCGCTCGCTGGGCGCCACCATGACCGACTTCGCGGGCTGGGACATGCCGCTGCGGTACGCGAGCGAGCGGGAGGAGCACACGGCCGTCCGCACCCGGGCCGGGCTCTTCGACCTCTCGCACATGGGCGAGATCACGGTCAGCGGCCCGCAGGCCGTGGACCTGCTGAACTACGCGCTGGTCGGCAACATCGGCACGGTCGGCACCGGCCGGGCCCGGTACACGATGATCTGCCGCGAGGACGGCGGGATCGTCGACGACCTGATCGTCTACCGGCTCGAGGACACCGTGTACATGGTCGTCGCCAACGCCGGCAACGCCCAGGTCGTCCTCGACGCCCTCACCGCGCGCGCCGCCGGCTTCGACGCCGAGGTCCGCGACGACCGGGACGCCTACGCGCTGATCGCCGTCCAGGGCCCGGAGTCCCCCGGCATCCTGGCCTCGGTCACCGACGCCGACCTCGACGGGCTGAAGTACTACGCCGGGCTGCCCGGCACCGTCGCCGGCGTCCCCGCGCTGATCGCCCGGACCGGCTACACCGGTGAGGACGGCTTCGAGCTGTTCGTCGCCCCCGCCGACGCCGAGCCGCTGTGGCGGGCGCTGACCGAGGCCGGCGCGGCCGCCGGACTGATCCCCTGCGGGCTCTCCTGCCGCGACACCCTCCGCCTGGAGGCCGGCATGCCGCTCTACGGGCACGAGCTGACCACCGCGCTGACACCGTTCGACGCGGGCCTCGGCCGGGTGGTGAAGTTCGACAAGACCTCCCACGGCGACGACTTCGTCGGCCGGAAGGCGCTGGAGGCCGCCGCCGCGCAGGCCGAGTCCGCGCCCCCGCGCAGGCTCGTCGGCCTCATCGCCCAGGGCCGCCGCGTCCCCCGCGCCGGGATGTCCGTCGTCGCCGGCGGTCAGGTGGTCGGCGAGGTCACCTCCGGCGCCCCCTCCCCCACCCTCGGCAGGCCGATCGCGATGGCCTACGTCGACGCCGCGTACGCGGAGGCCGGGACGGAAGGGGTCGGGGTCGACATCCGCGGCGCCCACGAGCCGTACGACGTCGTCGCGCTGCCGTTCTACAAGCGGCAGAAGTAGCGCCGCCCCCGCCGGACCCCCGCTTTTTGACCACACCCCCGCGTACAGGAGAATCCACCCCATGAGCAACCCCCAGGACCTGCGGTACAGCAAGGAGCACGAGTGGCTGTCGGGCGCCGAGGACGGCGTCTCGACGGTCGGCATCACGGCGCACGCGGCGAACGCGCTCGGCGACGTGGTGTACGTCCAGCTCCCCGAGGTCGGCGACACGGTGACCGCGGGCGAGACCTGCGGCGAGCTGGAGTCGACGAAGTCGGTCTCCGACCTCTACTCGCCGGTCTCCGGCGAGGTGGTCGAGGCCAACCAGGACGTCGTGGACGACCCGGCGCTCGTGAACTCCGCTCCCTTCGAGGGCGGCTGGCTGTTCAAGGTGCGCGTCGCCGAGGAGCCGAAGGACCTGCTCTCGGCCGACGAGTACGCCGCCTTCTCCGGCAGCTGAACCGGCGGCTGAGCCCCGGCGGCCGGGCGTCCGGCCGCCGCGCCGCGCCCCCCTGTCCTCGGTAGTCGAAACCCCTTAGGGATCTCCCGATGTCGCTTCTGAACACCCCCCTCCACGAGCTGGACCCGGACGTCGCCGCCGCCGTCGACGCCGAGCTCCACCGCCAGCAGTCCACCCTCGAGATGATCGCGTCGGAGAACTTCGCGCCCGTCGCCGTCATGGAGGCGCAGGGCTCGGTTCTCACCAACAAGTACGCCGAGGGCTACCCCGGCCGCCGCTACTACGGCGGCTGCGAGCACGTCGACGTGGCCGAGCAGATCGCCATCGACCGGGTGAAGGAGCTGTTCGGCGCCGAGTACGCGAACGTCCAGCCGCACTCGGGCGCCTCCGCCAACCAGGCCGCGCTCTTCGCGATCGCCCAGCCCGGGGACACGATCCTCGGCCTGGACCTGGCGCACGGCGGGCACCTCACCCACGGCATGCGCCTGAACTTCTCCGGCAAGCAGTTCGACGTGGTCCCGTACCACGTGGACGACGCGGGCCTGGTCGACATGGCCGAGGTCGAGCGGCTGGCCAAGGAGCACCGCCCGAAGGTGATCATCGCCGGCTGGTCGGCGTACCCGCGGCAGCTGGACTTCGCGGAGTTCCGCCGGATCGCCGACGAGGTCGAGGCCTACCTCTGGGTCGACATGGCGCACTTCGCCGGCCTTGTCGCCGCCGGGCTGCACCCGAACCCGGTGCCGTACGCGGACGTGGTGACGTCCACCACGCACAAGACGCTCGGCGGCCCGCGCGGCGGGATCATCCTGGCGAAGAAGGAGTTCGCGAAGAAGCTGAACTCCTCCGTCTTCCCCGGCTTCCAGGGCGGCCCGCTGGAGCACGTCATCGCCGCGAAGGCGGTGTCCTTCAAGGTCGCCATGTCGGACGACTTCAAGGACCGCCAGCAGCGCACCCTGGACGGCGCGCGGCTGCTCGCCGAGCGCCTGGTGCGCTCCGACGTCGCCGACCACGGCGTCTCGGTGCTCTCCGGCGGCACGGACGTCCACCTGGTCCTCGTCGACCTGCGGAACTCCGAGCTCGACGGGCAGCAGGCGGAGGACCGGCTGCACGAGGTCGGCATCACCGTGAACCGCAACGCGGTCCCGAACGACCCGCGGCCGCCGATGGTCACCTCCGGGCTGCGGATCGGCACCCCGGCGCTCGCCACGCGCGGCTTCGGGGGCGAGGACTTCGCGGAGGTCGCGGACGTCATCGCCGAGACGCTGAAGGCGCCCGCCCCGTTCGAGGGCGGGGTCGTGGAGGGGCTGAAGGCCCGCGTCGCCGCGCTGGCCGCGAAGCACCCGCTGTACTCCGGCCTGAAGTAGTCCGAAGCCCTCCGCACGCGAGCGAGGCGCGGATCACTTCCGCACATCCGTACACTTTTGTACGTCGAGACGGGGCACCCGCACACTGAACAGTGGGCGAGGTGCCCCGCACCGCGTCACCGCCCGTCGCGTCTCTGCACCACCCCGGCAGACAACGACGTCTCCCCACCCCTAGGAGTTCTCCCCGTGGCCATCTCGGTCTTCGACCTGTTCTCGATCGGCATCGGCCCGTCCAGCTCGCACACGGTCGGCCCGATGCGGGCGGCCCGGATGTTCGCGGCCCGCCTGAAGAACGAGGGCCTGCTCGCGCACACCACCCGCGTCCACGCCGAGCTGTACGGCTCGCTCGGCGCCACCGGGCACGGCCACGGCACGCCCAAGGCGGTGCTGCTCGGCCTGGAGGGCGACTCGCCGCGGACCGTCGACGTCGAGGGCGCGGACGCCCGGGTGGAGGCGATCAGGGCCGAGGGCCGCATCAACCTGCTCGGCGCCCACGAGATCGGCTTCGACTTCGACGAGGACCTCGTCCTGCACCGCCGCAAGGCGCTGCCCTACCACGCGAACGGCATGACGCTCCAGGCGTTCGACGCCGAGGGCTCCGAGCTGCTCGCCAAGACGTACTACTCGGTCGGCGGCGGCTTCGTCGTCGACGAGACGGTCCTCGACCAGGGCTCCGACGACAGCCCGATCGTGCCGGACGACACCGTCCTGCGGCACCCCTTCCGCACCGGCGACGAG
The DNA here is from genome assembly GCF_042728285.1 of Streptomyces sp. NPDC060194. Taxonomy (NCBI): domain Bacteria; kingdom Bacillati; phylum Actinomycetota; class Actinomycetes; order Kitasatosporales; family Streptomycetaceae; genus Streptomyces; species Streptomyces sp. NPDC060194. The sequence continues at coordinate 32,092 of NZ_JBHWZH010000026.1, forward strand.
CTGCTGCGCCTCACCCGCGAGACGGGGCTGTCGATCTCCGCGCTGATGCTGGAGAACGAGAAGGCCTGGCGCACCGAGGACGAGATCCGGGCCGGGCTGCTCGAGATCTGGCGCGCGATGCAGTCCTGCGTCTCGCGCGGCATGGCCAAGGAGGGCATCCTCCCCGGCGGTCTGAAGGTCCGCCGCCGGGCCGCGCACTCCGCCCGCCAGCTGCGCGCCGAGGGCGACCCGCTGGCCCGCTCCATGGAGTGGATCACCCTCTACGCCATGGCCGTCAACGAGGAGAACGCCGCCGGCGGCCGTGTGGTGACCGCCCCCACCAACGGCGCGGCCGGCATCATCCCCGCCGTCCTGCACTGGTACATGAACTTCGTGCCCGGCGCGGACGAGGACGGCGTCGTGCGCTTCCTGCTCTCCGCCGGCGCCATCGGCATGCTCTTCAAGGAGAACGCCTCCATCTCCGGCGCCGAGGTCGGCTGCCAGGGCGAGGTCGGCTCCGCCTGCTCGATGGCCGCGGGCGCGCTCGCCGAGGTCCTCGGCGGCACCCCCGAGCAGGTCGAGAACGCGGCCGAGATCGGCATGGAGCACAACCTCGGCCTCACCTGCGACCCCGTCGGCGGCCTCGTCCAGATCCCGTGCATCGAGCGCAACGGCATGGCCGCGGTCAAGGCCGTCACCGCCGCCAAGATGGCCATGCGCGGCGACGGCTCCCACAAGGTGTCCCTCGACAAGGTCATCAAGACCATGAAGGACACCGGCGCGGACATGTCGGTGAAGTACAAGGAGACCGCCCGCGGCGGGCTCGCGGTGAACATCATCGAGTGCTAGGAGCGGCGGCGCGGGGGGGGGACGGGCCCACTCAAGCAGCTTCGCCGGGCGGGCACAATATGTGGAGCAGGATCTGAAAATAATCGACAGTGGTCTGCAACATCACGCGGCTCCGGAGTACCGGAGCCGCGTGTTCTGCGTGAGGGCCGGTTCCGGGCCCCGATGGCCGGTCGGCGACGCCGTGACGCAGTCGTAATCTTGCAATTCTGGATCGACTTCTTGCGCGGTCCTGCGTGCCGTCCTAATGTGACGGTCCCATCAGGGCAGTGCTTGGGCGTCATCCAGAGGAGCCGTAATGAAAGCCCGTAACCTCGCGATCCTTCTGACCACAGGTCTCGCGTTCACCGCAACGGCCTGCGGCGGCGACGGCGGCGACTCGTCGGACGACAACGCCGGCGGCAAGAGCGTCGACATCACCGTGGCGTGTCAGCCGGCGAAGACCGCCCCGAAGCAGCGCGCCGCGTGGGACGCGGACGTCAAGACGTTCGAGAAGGCGCACCCGGGCGTCAAGGTGAAGAGCACCGACCAGCAGCCGTGCTTCGACCCGAAGACGTTCGCGGCGAAGCTGGCCGGCGGGCAGATGGAGACCGTGTTCCTGGTGCCGGTCACCAACTACAACGACGTGATCGCCAAGAAGCAGGCGAAGGACATCACCGCCTTCACCGGCCAGGTGAAGAACTTCGGCGACATCAAGCAGGACGTCCGCGACATGGTGACCAAGGAGGGCAAGGTCTACGGCATCCCGAACGTCAGCTACAGCGTCGGCCTCGTCTACAACCGCGCCCTGTTCAAGGAGGCCGGTCTGGACCCGGACCAGCCGCCGAAGACGTGGGACGAGGTCCGCACCGCGGCCGACAAGATCGCCGGCCTGGGCGACGGCTACGTCGGCTTCGGCGAGTACGGCGGCGGCGTCGTCGGCGGCTGGCACTTCGCGCAGTCCATCTTCAGCCGCGGCGGCGAGATGGTCGTCGACGGCAAGGCGGCGTTCAACAGCCCCGAGGGCAAGGCCGTGCTGCAGAACCTCAAGGACATGCGCTGGAAGGACGACAGCGTCGGCAGCAAGGTGCTCATCGGCTGGGAGACGCTGATGCAGCAGATGGGGGCGGGCAAGACGGGCATGATGCTCGGCGCCCCGGACGTCGTCACCGACGTGGTCCAGAAGTTCCAGGGCAAGCCCGACAACTACGGGATCACCGGCATACCCGACGGGAAGGCGTCGCTGTCCGGCGGCGAGGCCTACATGATCAACCCGAAGGCGAACGAGGCCCAGACCAAGGCGGCCCTGGACTGGATCGACTTCCAGTTCAACACCCCCGGCAAGGGCCGGTTCGACTACGCCCGCGGCAAGGCCAACGGCGAGGCCGTCGGCGTCCCGAACAACGACTACATGGGCGACTCCCCCACCGGTCAGAAGCTCGCCGAGCTCCGCGCGGCCAGCGCCGTCCTGCCGACCGAGTACTACCAGCCCTACCTGGACGCCGGGAAGAGCGTCGAGCTGAAGCTGGAGCCGGTGAAGGCGCAGGAGCTCTACGCCGTGCTCGACGTGCCGATGTCCGCGGTGCTGACCCGCAAGAACGCCGACGTCGACAAGCTGCTCAAGGACGCCGAGACCAAGGCCAACGCCATCCTGGCCAACAGCTGACGGCAGCGGGTCCAGGGGTGCCGCCCGAAGGACGGGGCGGCACCCCGCGTCGGGGCGGCGAGAGCCGGGAAACGGGAGATCATCACCATGGGAACAGCCACCATCGCGCCCGAGCGGCCGCCGCGGCCGCGGCGCAGACCGCCGGCGAAGCGCCGCCGGACGGTGCGGAACAATCTGACCGCCTACGGATTCCTCTGCGCGGCACTGTTCTGCTTCGCGATGTTCGCCTGGTGGCCGATCGTCCGGGAGGTGATCCTCAGCTTCCAGCAGACCAACCTCGTCGACGACCCGACCTGGGTGGGCCTGGACAACTTCCGTACCGTCATGGACGACCCGGCGTTCGGCCAGGCGTGGAAGAACACGATCGTCTTCACCCTGCTCGCGCTGCTGTGCGGCTACGTCGTGCCGTTCGCCGTCGCGATCGTGCTCAACGAGCTGCGGCACGCCCGGGGCTATCTGCGGTTCGTGGTCTACCTGCCGGTGATGCTGCCGCCGATCGTCTCGGTGCTGCTGTTCCGCTGGTTCTACGACCCGGGGCCCGGTCTGTTCAACCAAATCCTCGACTCCGTCGGACTGCCGGCCCTCGCCTGGCTGGACTCCACCGACACCGCACTGATCTCCCTGGTCATCGTCTCCACCTGGATGAACCTGGGCTCCGGCGTGCTGATCTACCTCGCCGCCCTGCAGAACATCCCCGGCGAGCTGTACGAGGCCGCCGAGCTGGACGGGGCCGGCATCTTCAAGCGGATCCTGCACGTCACGATCCCGCAGACCCGGCTGATCCTGCTGCTGATGATGATGCTGCAGATCGTCGCCACCATGCAGGTGTTCATCGAGCCGTACATGCTCACCGGCGGCGGCCCGGAGAACGCGACGATCACCGTCGCCTACCTGATGTACCAGTACGCCTTCGTCTACGGCGGCAACTACGGGGCCGGCAGCGCGCTCGGCCTGATGCTCATGATCGTGCTCCTGGCGGTCGCCGCGGTGCAGCTGCGCCTGACCCGCGACGAGAAGAGGTAGTCCCGTGATCGACACCACCATCGAGGCCGACGTGGCGGAGCGCACCGAGGGGTCGGCACACCGGCCGCCGCCCCGCCGGCGCGGGCGGCGCCGGGCGGCGTGGGCCGACGGCCACGCCAGGACCATCGTCTCGCCCCTGGAACTGAAGTCCCGCTGGGGCAGCAGGATCTACTGGGCGCTGCTCGCGGCCGTGCTCGTCGTCTTCACCCTCGCGTTCGTCTTCCCGCTGTACTGGATGGTCACCGGGGCGATGAAGACGCCCGAGGAGATCGCCCAGATGCCGCCCACTCTGTGGCCCGCCGACCCGGACTTCTCCGTCTTCGGCGACGCCTGGGAGCTCTTCGGCATGGGCACGCTGCTGAAGAACACGCTCTTCTACGCCGCCGGCGCCTGGCTGTTCGCGCTCGCGGTGGACGTGACGGCCGCCTACGCGCTGTCCAAGCTGCGGCCGATGTTCGGGAACGTGATCCTCGGGGCCATGCTGGCCACGCTGATGATCCCGCCGATCGTCGTGATGATCCCGGCGTACATCACGGTCGTGAAGGTGCCGATCCTCGGCTGGGAGCTGCTCAACTCGCCCTGGGCGATCTGGTTCCCGGTCGCCGCCAACGGGTTCAACATCTTCCTGCTCAAGCGGTTCTTCGACTCGATACCCGACGAGATCCTGGAGGCGGCCGAGATCGACGGGGTGCCGCCGTGGCGCGTCCTGGTGTCGATCATCCTGCCGATCTCGCGGCCCATCCTCGGGGTGGTGTCCATCTTCACCATCGTGATGGTGTTCAAGGACTTCGTCTGGCCCCTGCTCGTCCTGCCGGACAGCGAGAAGATGACGATCAGCGTGGGTCTCTCGCAGACCGCGGGTGCGGTGACGCAGAACCAGGTCATGGCCGGCCTGGTGATCGCGAGCATCCCGATGATCATCGTGTTCTTCTTCTTCCAGCGCAGCATCATGGCCGGCCTCACCGCCGGAAGCCTCAAGGGCTGACCGGGGCAGAGCCGCCCCCGCCGTACCCCCGCCCCCACCAGAAGCACTCCGCCGCCGGTCCGACTTGTCCAAGTCCCCGCTGACCGGCGGCGGAGTCCCACCTGCCCGAAAGGACCGACCCGTGGCAGCTGTGCGTCCCTCCCGAACCGACCGCTGGTGGCGAGACGCCGTCATCTACCAGGTGTACCCCCGCAGTTTCGCGGACGGGAACGGCGACGGCACCGGGGACCTGGCGGGCGTCCGCAGCAGACTGGCGTACCTCTCCGAACTCGGCGTCGACGCCGTGTGGTTCACCCCCTGGTACCTCTCACCGCTGGTCGACGGCGGCTACGACGTCGCCGACTACCGGGCCATCGACCCGGCCTTCGGCACCCTCGACGAGGCCGAGAAGCTCATCGCGGACGCCGCCGAGCTGGGCATCAAGGTGATCGTCGACATCGTCCCGAACCACGTCTCCGACCAGCACGCCTGGTTCAGGGCCGCGCTGGCCGCCGGACCCGGCAGCCCCGAGCGCAAGCTGTTCCACTTCCGCCCCGGGCGCGGCGAGAACGGCGAACTGCCGCCGAACGACTGGCCGTCGCAGTTCTCCGGCTCCACCTGGACCCGGGTGCCGGACGGCGAGTGGTACCTGCACCTGTTCACCCCCGAGCAGCCCGACCTCAACTGGTCGCACCCCGAGGTCCGCCGCGAGCACGAGGAGATCCTGCGGTTCTGGTTCGAGCGCGGCGTCGCCGGCGTCCGCATCGACTCCGCCGCCCTGCTCACCAAGCACCCGGAGCTCCCCGACTTCCGTGAGGGCGTCGACCCGCACCCCTACGTCGACCAGGACGACATCCACGACGTCTACCGCGCCTGGCGGGCCGTCGCCGACGAGTACGGCGGGGTCTTCGTCGGCGAGGTCTGGCTGCCCGACGCCGAGCGTTTCGCCCGCTACCTGCGCCCCGACGAGCTGCACACGGCGTTCAACTTCAACTTCCTGACCTGCCCCTGGGAGGCGGGCCGGCTGCGGTCGGCGATCGACGACACCCTCGCCGAGCACGCCCCGGTGCGGGCCCCGGCGACCTGGGTGCTCTGCAACCACGACGTGACCCGGACGGCGACCCGCTACGGCCGCGAGGACACCGGCTTCGACTTCGCGAAGAAGGCCTTCGGCACCCCCACCGACCTGGAGCTCGGCACCCGGCGCGCCCGCGCGGCGGCCCTGCTCACGCTCGCGCTGCCGGGCTCGGTCTACCTCTACCAGGGCGAGGAACTCGGCCTGCCCGAGGCGGACGTCCCGCTGGAGAGCATCCAGGACCCCATGCACTTCCGCTCCGGCGGCACCGACCCCGGCCGCGACGGCTGCCGGGTGCCGCTGCCCTGGGCGGCCGGCGAGCCGTCCTTCGGGTTCTCCGACGCCGGCGCGGGCTCCGAGCCCTGGCTGCCGCAGCCCGCCGCCTGGGGGCGCTACGCCGTCGACCTGCAGGGGGCCGATCCGGGGTCGATGCTCGGCCTCTACCGGGCGGCGCTGCGGCTGCGCCGCTCCACCGAGGGCTTCGGCGACGGGCCGATGACGTGGCTGCCCGCCGACGACGACGTGCTCGCCTTCGAGCGCACCGAGGGGCTGGTCTGCGTGGCGAACCTCTCCGACCGGTCCACCGCCCTGCCGCCGCACTCCGAACTCCTGCTCAGCAGCGGCCCGTTGGACGACGACGGCGGGCTGCCCTCCGACACCGCGGTGTGGCTGCTGCGGTGACCTGACCCGGGGAAGGGCCGGCCCCGCCTGCGAGACGGGCGGGGCCGGTGCGGGGCGGGGTGAGGGTGCGGCGGCACCGCGGTGACGAGAGCCAGGGGACGAAAATTGTTTGCATACCTTGCGATATTCTTGCGCTCATGACGCGACGACTTGCTCAGGTGGCGAAGAAGGTCGGGGTCAGCGAGGCGACGGTGAGCCGCGTCCTCAACGACAAGCCCGGGGTCTCCGCGGTCACCCGCCAGTCCGTGCTGACGGCGCTCGACGTCCTCGGCTACGAGCGGCCGACGCAGTTGCGCGGCGAGCGGGCCCGGCTCGTCGGGCTCGTCCTGCCGGAGCTGCAGAACCCGATCTTCCCGGCCTTCGCCGAGGCGATCGGGGGCGCGCTCGCCCAGCAGGGGCTCACCCCGGTGCTCTGCACCCAGACCAAGGGCGGCGTCTCCGAGGCCGACTACGTCGACCTGCTCCTCGAACAGGGCGTCGCCGGGGTGGTGTTCGCGGGCGGCAGCTTCGCGGAGGCCGACGCCCCGCACGACCACTACCGCCAACTGGCCGAGCGGAACGTGCCGGTGGTCCTCATCAACGCCTCCATCGAGGGGCTGGACTTCCCCTGCGTCGCCTGCGACGACGCCTTCGCCGTCGAGCAGGCGTGGCGCCATCTCGCCTCGCTCGGCCACGAGCGGATCGGCCTGGTCCTCGGCCCCGCCGACCACGTCCCCTCCCGCCGCAAACTGGAGGCCGCGCGGGCGGTCGCCCGAAGCGCCGGGATGCACCTGCCGGACGAGCACGTCGAGCGGTCGATCTTCCTCCTGGAGGGCGGCCAGGCGGCCACCTCGCGCCTGTTGGACCAGGGGGTCACCGGCATCGTCTGCGCGAGCGACCCACTGGCCCTCGGGGCCATCCGCGCGGCCCGCCGGCGCGGGCTGTCCGTCCCCGCCGACGTCTCCATCGTCGGCTTCGACGACTCCGCCTTCATGACCGCCACCGAGCCGCCCCTGTCCACCGTCCGCCAGCCCATCGAGGCCATCGGCCGCGCGGCCGTCGACCTCCTCTGCTCCCAGATCCGCGGCTCCCAGGCCCATGCCGGCGAGCTCCTCTTCGAACCCGAACTCGTCGTCCGCGGCTCGACGGCACCCCCGCCGGCGTCGCCCAGGACGCCGGCGGCCTAGGGACGCGGGGCCCCTGGGGGCGGGCGGCGGCGGTGTTGCCGTCAGCCGCCGGTGAGCCAGTCGGGGCCGGGGACGAGGGGGGTGAGCCAGGTGGGGTCGGGGACGACGGTGAGGACCGCCGAGACGAGGGCGACCGCGCCGAGTGCGAACAGCTCGGTGCGGGCGGTGGTGCGCGAGTCGGCGGGCGCGCGGTGCAGGCGGAAGCGGGCAGCCAGGGCGAGGACGCAGACCACGCCGACGAGGGCGAGCTTGAGGATCAGCGTGCGGCCGTAGCCGGAGGTCAGGATCACGTCCGGGGGCAGCCGGCGCAGGGTGCTGAGGGTGCCGGTCGCGGCGAGCGCGGCCAGCAGCCAGACGGCGACGCGCGCGTAGCGGGCGAGCAGCGGGCGGACGCTCGCGGGGAACCGGCGGTTGAGGTGCGTGGCGCGCAGGACGTACAGCAGCCCGCCGCACCACAGCGACGCCGCGGTGAGGTGGACGACGGTGAGCGCGACGCCGATCTCCGGCGCGTAGGGCTCGGGGTGGGCGCGCATCGCCTCGGCCACGACCGCGGCGGCGAGCGGGAGGAGCGCCCACCGGGAGCGGTGCAGCAGCGCGGTGAGCACGAAGGCGTTCGCGGTGACGAGCAGCAGCCGCCCCTCGCGCATGTCGTACGCGGCGGACATGCCGAGCCCGTTGACCGCGCCGAGCCGCAGCAGCAGGCCGGCCGTCGCGGCCGCGCCGACGAGGGCGGCGGCCCTGGACCAGGGGCGGGGCGCCGGCAGGTCCGGGACGGCCGCCCGGGCGTGCCGGGTGCCGATCTGCTCGCCGAGCAGGACGCCGAACGCGGCGAACACGACCGTCCGCAGCAGGGTCGCCACCCCGGCCTCGGGGATGTGCAGTTCGCCCGTCCCGCGGGTGGCGAGGGAGACGCCGAACGTCCCGCCGGCCAGCAGCACGAGCGCGAAGGCGGCGACGGCCGCCCACCGGGCCGTCGTGCTACGGCGGGGCGCGCGGATCCCCGCGTCCACGGGCGCGGGCACGACGGGAACGGGCTGCTCGGGGGGCAGGGGCCGTCTTCGGGCGGGCCCGCCGGGAAGGTCTGGATGCGTCACCGCAAGATCGTCTCCGGACGGGGTCGGGGCGGGGCGGGTCGCCGCCCGGGGTGTCGCGATTTTCCCACGAGCAGCTCATCCGACCGGCGAGGACGGCCGACGGCGACACGGGAGGGCGGCGCGGGCCGCCGGCAGCGCGGGCGGTGGGCGCGCGGGGCGTCGGCGTCGGCGTCGGCGTCGGCGTCGGCGTCGGCGTCGGCCAAGGGAGCGCAGGCGGTGGACGGGACGACGGCGGCGCGGACCGACAGGTCGGGCCGGCCGCGGGGCCGGGCCGCGCCGGGCCCGCGGGGGCCGACGGATCGCGAGCCCGCCGGCCGGCGGCCGCTCGCACCACCGACCGCCCGGGCGGGGCGGTTCCGGTCGCGGCCCGCGAGGCCGACGGGCCCGCCGCTCCCGGCGCGCGCCGCGACCCCGCGCACCTCGGGGCTCAGGCCTGGCGGGAGGCCAGGAACTCGTCGAAGGTGAGCTTGCCGTCGCCGTTGGTGTCGTGCGCCTTGATGACGACCTCGGCGACGGACTCGGTGACGTTGAAGTCGCCGAGCTGCGCCATGACGGACTTGTACTCGGCCGCCGTGATCTCGCCGTCGCCGTCGCTGTCGAACCGGTCGAAGGCCCTGCGCGCGGACTCGATGTCCATCGGTAACTCCACCCTTTCGTGGCGCTGAACTGACGGTGGTCAGATTAGCTGGCCCCGGTCGCGCGGGTCGCGGGGGTCCTGCGGGGGGCGGGCGTCGAGCAGGTGGTCGGAGACGCGCATCTCGAACCAGGTGGTCTTGCCGCGCGGCAGCAGGTCCACGCCCCAGCGGTCGGAGAGCTTGTCGACGAGCATCAGGCCGCGGCCGCTGACGTCGAGGTCGCGCACGGGCATCAGGCAGGGCAGGCCGCGGGAGGGGTCGCGGACCTCGATGCGGATCCAGCCGCGCCGGCGGAGCATGCGTAAGCCGAAGACGCGGGCGCCGGTGTGCCGGACCGCGTTGCCGACGAGCTCGGAGACGAGGAGGACGGCGTACTCGGCGGTCTGCGGCGGGAGGCCCCACTGCCGGGTCACGACCAGTTCGGTGAGGCGCCGGGCGGTGCTCGCGGACTCCGGCTTCGAGGGCAGCGGGACCTCCGCCTCCGTCGGATCGCCGAACAACTCCATTTCCTTCAGAGCCTGTTCGTCCTCGACGGATGGAGTCCAGCGCTGCATTCCATCCAACCCCGCCATGCCGTCCATGATGACGGCGGAAAGCGCAGCTCGGGGGCGTTCCCGCGGAATCCACTCCCCGGAATCAACCATTCCTGGGAGCGCGATGGGCATATGACATCGGCATCAGATGATCATCGGCGGCCGGACTGACCTGCGGCGGACGGGGGCGCACGGCCCCCGTCCGCGACCGCGGCGGCGATCGGAGTTAAGCCTTCCTTAAGGCTCGGCTAAGGAAGGGCTGAGGGTCCGACGCGTCGCCCGTCAGGCGAACTTGGCCTTGCCGGGCCCGTCCTCCACGAAGCTGCGCATGCCCGTCTCCCGGTCCTCGGTGGCGAAGAGGCCGGCGAACCAGGTGCGTTCGATCGTCAGGCCGGTGTCGATGTCCGTCTCCAGGCCGGCGTCGACGGACTCCTTGGCCGCGCGCAGGGCGATCGCCGGGCCCTGGGCGAGGCGCGCGGCCCAGGCGAAGGCCTGCTCGTACACCTCGGCGGCGGGGACCACCCGGTCGACGAGGCCGAGCGCGAGCGCCTCGTCCGCGCGGACCTGGCGGCCGGTGAAGATCAGGTCCTTGGCGCGGGACGGGCCGATCAGCCGGGCCAGCCGCTGGGTGCCGCCGGCGCCGGGGATCAGGCCGAGCAGGATCTCGGGCTGGCCGAGCTTGGCGTTGTCGCCGGCGATCCGGTAGTCGGCGCAGAGCGCCAGCTCGCAGCCGCCGCCGAGCGCGTAGCCGGTGACCGCGGCGACGACCGGCTTGGGGATGCGGGCGATCGCGGTGAAGGAGTCCTGCAGGGCCTTGGACCGCGCGACCATCGCCGCGTGGTCCATCTCCCGCATCTCCTTGATGTCCGCGCCCGCCGCGAACACCTTCTCGCCGCCGTAGAGGACCACGGCGCGCACGTCGTCGCGCCGGCCCGCCTCCTCGGCGAGCTCCCGCAGGCGGTCCTGGGTGGCGACGTCCAGCGCGTTCATCGGCGGACGGGACAGCCGGATCGTGCCGACGCCCTCGGAGACTTCCAGTTCGACAGTCATGCGGGCAGGTTAACCGCCGCTAACCGGGGCGCGGAACGCCACCTCCCCCCGGGCCCGGGACGGAACCGCCCCCGCCACCGCGAGGCACTGCGCGCGGCAGCCGCGCCGCGGCGAGCACGGGGCCTCCCCCACCGCCGGCCGCGGCGGCCATACGCCGCGCGGCGAACGACCCACGCGGCAAGCGCACGGCATGACCGACCCGGCGGCCAGGCGCCACCGCGCCGGGCACGGCGAACGCGTCCCGCGTTCGAGCCGCAGTCGTGCCGTCGCGTCTCGCGGCACCACCTCGCGGGGCGCGTCGTCGGGTGAGCGGGCGGACAGCTCAGCGGGCGGTCACTTCTCCCATTCGGCCCACGGCAGGTTCCACGCGTTGAGGCCGTTGTGCCACTGGATCTTCTTGTCCTTCGAGTTCTTGACGACCACCACGTCGCCGATCATCGAGCGCTCGAAGAACCAGGCGGCCGGCTGCGAGCCGTCGCCGCCGCCGCGGACGTCCCTGAGGCCGACGCAGCCGTGGCTGACGTTGTCGGAGCCGAAGGTCGACGCGGACGCCCAGTAGTTGCCGTGGACGAAGGTGCCGGACGTGGACAGCCGCATCGCGTGCGGGACGTCCTTGATGTCGTACTCGTCGCCGAAGCCGACCGTCTCACCGTTCATCCGGGTCACCTCGTACTTCTCGGTGATGACCATCTGCCCGTTGTAGGTGGTGGTCTCCGGCGCCCCCGCGGTGATGGGGAGCTTCTTCAGGAGCTTGCCGTCCCGCACGACCTCCATGGTGTGCGCCTTGGCGTCGACCGTGGAGACCTGGGAGCGGCCGACGGTGAACCGGAAGGTCTTCGCCTGCCGGCCGTAGACGCCCGGACGCCCCTCGACGCCGTTCAGGTTGAGCTTCACGGAGACCTTCGTGCCGGGCTTCCAGTACTGCTCGGGGCGGAAGTCCAGCCGGTCGTTGCCGTGCCACTTGTGCCGGATCTCGACCGGCGGGTCGGCGGTGACCTCGATCGCCTTGACGACGGCGGCGGGGTCGGTGATCCCGCGGGTGAAGTTGAAGGAGACCGGCATGCCGACGCCGACCTTCGCGCCGTCCTCCGGCGTGAAGTGCCCGATGAAGGTGTTCTTCGGGGTCAGCGTGGTGAACGCGATGTCCTTCGCCGACGCCCGGCCGTCCTTGTCCTTCGCGACGGCGTGCACCTTGTACCGGGTCGAGGCGGCGAGGTGGTGGGCCGGCTCCCAGGTCGCGCCGTCGGCGGATATCTCGCCGTCGACGGCGTTGCCCTTGGAGTCCTCGACGACCACCTCGGTCAGCTTCCCGTTCTCCGCGCCGATCCTCAGGCCGCCGCTCGTCGCGACCTCGTCCGCGCCGTCCTCGGGCGCGATCCGCACCACGGCCACCGAGGCCGCGGTCTCCTGGGCGACGGCCTCGGCCGGCTTCTCCCCGCCCTTGCCGTCGCCCTTGCCCCCGTCGGCCGAGTCGCCGCCCCCGCCGCCGCACGCGGTGACGACCGTCATCAGCACCCCGGCGACCAGGGCGGTCGCGACCCGCCCCCGCCGCGTTCCCGCTCGCCGTCCCCGTACGGCCGACGCCCCCGGCATCGCCTGCCCGTTCACTCCTGTGTCTCCCCTCGCACGGCCTGGTCAGGCCCGCTCCCCGCAATTGCATCGTCAGACAACCACACTTGAACTGGGATGACGCCCCCTCATCTGTCACCGTTCCGTACCGACTCGGGCCGAGGGGCCGACCGGCTGATATGCGGGGATACGTGCATGCGGGACTCCGTCTGGGAAGAACAGGGGGGAGGACCGAAGTGTGGAGCGCCCGGCCCGGGACGCCGTGCGCTCTTTTTCGGACCCACGAGCCGCGGGAGGCGAGCAGGTGTCGAGCGCACCCGAGCAGAAGGAAGTCGAGCGGGACGGGACCACCACCCCCGTCCGGAACGGAGACGGGACCGACCCGACCACGCCGGGCGGCGGGACACCGCCCGGGCACCCCGACGGGCCGGGGCCGCGGGCCGCGCCCCTGGTCGAGGGGGTGCGCGCCGCCGGCGACCGGCGCAGGCCCCTGCCCACCCTGCCGGTGTGGCCGGGCGCGCCGACGCCGCTCGGCGCCCGGGTGCGGGTGGGCCCCGACGGGACCGCGGGGACCAACTTCGCGCTGTGGGCGGGCGGTGCGGAGGCCGTGGAGCTGTGCCTGTTCGACGAGGCGGGCCGCGAGACCCGCTGCCCGCTGGCGGAGCTGACGCACGAGATCTGGCACGGCTTCGTGCCCGGCGTCGGCGCCGGGCAGCGCTACGGCTTCCGGGTGCACGGCCGCTGGGACCCCTGGACCGGCGCCCGCTGGAACCCGGCCAAACTGCTCCTGGACCCCTACGCCCGGGCCGTCGACGGCGGCCCCGGCAACGACTACAGCAGCCTGCCCGCCGAGGTCTACGCGCACGTGCGGGACTGGCCGCAGCAGCACGTCGCGGACACCGTGCGCGACGACCGGGACTCCGCGCCGTACGTCCCCAAGGGCGTCGTCGTGCACGACAACGACCCCGACGACGAGTGGGCGGACGACCGCCGCCCGAAGACGCCGTGGGCGGACTCGGTCATCTACGAGCTGCACGTCAAGGGCTTCACCGCCCGCCACCCCGACATCCCGCCGCACCTGCGCGGCACCTACGCCGGGCTCGCGCACCCGGCCGCGATCGCCCACCTGACCCGGCTCGGCGTGACCGCCGTCGAGCTGCTGCCCGTGCACCAGTTCGCGCACGAGGACCACCTGCTGCGGCGCGGGATGCGCAACTACTGGGGCTACAACTCCATCGGCTACTTCGCGCCGCACGCCGCCTACGCGGCCGCCGGGACCGCGGGCCAGCAGGTGGGCGAGTTCAAGCGGATGGTCCGCGCGCTGCACGAGGCGGGCATCGAGGTCATCCTCGACGTGGTCTACAACCACACCGCCGAGGCGAGCGAGCTCGGCCCGACGTTCTCGATGCGCGGCATCGACAACCGCGGCTACTACCGGCTCCAGCCGGGCGACGCCCGCCGGTACGCCGACTACACCGGCTGCGGCAACACCCTGCACGTCGTCCAGCCGCACGTGCTGCGGCTCATCACCGACAGCCTGCGGTACTGGGTCACCGAGATGGGCGTCGACGGCTTCCGCTTCGACCTGGCCGCCGCGCTGGCCCGGTCCATGCACGACGTCGACATGCTCTCCCCGTTCCTCGCGGTCATCGCCCAGGACCCGGTCCTGCGCCGGGTGAAGCTGATCGCCGAGCCCTGGGACGTCGGCAGCGGCGGCTACCAGGTGGGCGCGTTCCCGCCGCTGTGGACCGAGTGGAACGACCGCTACCGCGACGCCGTACGGGACTACTGGCGCGGGGCGCTGCCCGACGTCCGGGACCTCGGCTACCGGCTCTCCGGCTCCAGCGACCTCTACGCCTGGGGCGGCCGCCGCCCCTACGCCTCGGTCAACTTCGTCACCGCCCACGACGGCTTCACCCTGCGCGACCTGGTGAGCTACCAGCACAAGCACAACGCGGCCAACGGCGAGGGCAACCGGGACGGCACGAACGACAACCGGGCCTGGAACTGCGGCGCGGAGGGGGAGAGCGACGACCCGGACGTCAACGCGCTGCGCCGCCGCCAGCTGCGCAACATGATCACCACGCTGCTGCTCTCCACCGGCGTGCCGATGCTGGTGGCCGGCGACGAGATGGGCCGCACCCAGGGCGGCAACAACAACGCCTACTGCCAGGACAACGAGATCAGCTGGGTCGACTGGTCGCTCCTGGACGACCCGCACTGGCGGTCCCTGTTCGAGCTGACCAGCCGGCTGCTCACCCTGCGCCACCGCCACCCGGTCCTGCGCCGGCGGCTGTTCTTCGAGGGCCGCGCCCACTCCGCCGACGGGCTGCGCGACCTCGCCTGGTTCACCCGGCACGGCGACGAGATGACCGAGGGCGACTGGTACGCGCCCGCGGCCACCCTCGGCCTGTACCTCTCCGGGCGGGACATCCCCGGCCGGGACGCCCGGGGCGCGCAGATCACCGACGACAGCTTCCTCGCCGTGCTCCACGCCGACCACCGCCCGGTCTCCTTCCGGCTGCCCGGCGCGCCCTGGGCGGCGGAGTACGAGGTGGTCGTCGACACCGCGCGGGAGGAGCAGGCCGAGGGCCCGGGTACGCGCGTCCGCGGCGGGGAGGTCGTCGAGGTGGCGCCGCGGTCGGTGCTGCTGCTCGTGGTCCGCGACTGAGGGGGTGGGACGGGGCCTGGGCGGCGGGCCCGCGGGGGGCCGGGACGGGGAACGGCGCAGGTGGAGGCCGTGCGCCGTGGTCCTAGGCCCTTCGACGTGGCCCGAAAGTCGGTGGGCGATGTCAGTGCCGAAACGTAAGCTCGCACCTGATGAGCACTGACCCTGAGACCGAGCCGAGACCCTCCCCCCACGACCCCCGCGCCCCCCGGGAGTCCGCCGTACGGACCCTGGCCCGCCTGTGGCCGTACGTGCGGCCGGTGCGCGCCCGGTGGTTCCTGGCCGCGTTCATCGCGATAGTGGCGTCCTGCCTCGGGCTGCTCATCCCGCTGGTGCTGAAGTGGATCGTGGACGGGCCGGTCGCCGACCGCGACCCGGGCGGCGTGTGGCTGGGCGCGGGCGCGCTGTTCGCGCTCGGGATCGCCGAGGCCGTGCTGTTCGGGTTCCGCCGCTGGCTCGTCGCCCGCCCGCTCGCCGGGGTCGAGGCGGCGATGCGCGCGGACCTCTACCGGCACCTCCAGCGGCTGCCGATCGCGTTCCACGACCGGTGGGCGTCCGGCCAGCTGCTCTCCCGCGGCACGACGGACCTGATGGTCGTCCGCATGTTCCTGGCGTTCCCGCTGACCTTCCTGATCGTCAACAGCGTGACGATCGCCGTCGGTTTCGCGATCCTCTTCGCGCAGGAGTGGACGCTCGGCCTCGTCCTGCTCGCCCCGGCCGTCCCGCTCATCTGGCTGTGCTCGGCGTTCGAGAAGAAGTACGCGACGGCAGCCCGCCGGGCGCAGGACCAGGTCGGCGACGTCACGACCGTGGTCGAGGAGTCCGTCCTCGGCATCCGGATCATCAAGGGCTTCGGCCGCCACCGCAGCCAGGCGCGCGCCTTCCGCGAGCTGACCGGCGAGCTGCGCGGCACCGAGCTGCACAAGGCCCGGCTGCTCGGCGGCATCTGGGGCGTCATCACGACCGTCCCCGAGCTCGCGATCGGCGCGGCGCTCGTCCTCGGCGCGGTGCGGGTCGCGGACGGCGGGCTGTCCGCGGGCACCCTGGTCGCCTTCCTCACCACCGCGCTCGCGCTGCGCTGGCCGATCGAGTCCATCGGGTTCCTGCTCGCGATGAGCCAGGAGGCGGCGACGGCGACGCGGCGGTACTTCGAGGTGATGGACGAGCCGGAGGAGACGGCCGTCGCGCCGGGTCCCGCGGCGGCTCCGGCGGCGGGTCACGACGACGGCCTGCGCTTCGAGGGCGTGCGGTTCCGCTTCCCCGACGCCCACCCGGACTCCCCGCCCGTCCTCGACGGCATCGACCTGCACATCCGCTCCGGCGAGACGCTCGCCCTGGTCGGCGCGACCGGTTCGGGCAAGACCACGCTCACCGCCCTGGTCCCCCGGCTCCACGAGCACACCGCGGGCCGGATCACCCTCGACGGCCGGGACATCACCGCCGTGGACCGCGCCGAGCTGCGCGCGCTGGTGTCGGTCGCCTTCGAGGAGCCCACCCTGTTCTCGGCGTCCGTCGCGGAGAACGTCTCCATGGGCGGGGCGGGCGACCTCGACGCCGCCCTGGACATCGCCCAGGCCGGCTTCGTCCGCTCGCTGCCCGAGGGCGAGCGGACGGAGGTCGGCGAGCAGGGGCTGAGCCTGTCCGGCGGGCAGCGGCAGCGGCTCGCGCTGGCGCGGGCCGTCGTCGGCCGGCCGCGGTTCCTGGTGCTCGACGACCCGCTCTCCGCGCTCGACGTGCACACCGAGGCGCTGGTCGAGGCCGCGCTGCGCCGGGTCCTCCAGGACACCACCGCGCTGGTCGTCGCCCACCGGCCGTCGACCGTGCTGCTCGCCGACCGGGTGGCGCTGCTGTCCGGCGGCCGGATCACGGCCGTCGGCACCCACCACGAACTCCTGCGGGACAACGACGAGTACCGCCATCTGATGTCGGGCGCGGACGCACCGGCGGCCGACCACGAGGGGGACCTGGTCCGATGACCACCACCACCGAGCCGTCCCGGGCCGCCGAGCACCCCGAAGGACCCGAAGGCAACGATGTCGAGGCGGTGCGGGTCCGCGCGGAGGACCCGTTCGACCAGGACGACCTGCCCGCCCCGAAGGGCGCGACCGGCGCCCTGCTGCGCTCGCTGCTCGCCCCCCGCCGGCGGCGGGTCGGCGTGGCGACGGTGCTGCTGCTCCTGCAGCAGGCCGCCGTCCAGGCCGGGCCGCTGATCGTCGCCTACGCCATCGACAGCGCGGTCCCGGCGCTGCGGGCCGACGACCGCGGGCCGCTGGTCCTCGTCGCCGTCGCCTACCTCGTCGCCGCGCTCGCCGCGGGCGGGCTGCAGAACGTCTTCACCCGGGTCTCCGCGCACGTCAACCAGGACGTGCTGCTCGACCTGCGCGGGCGGATCTTCCGGCACGCGCAGACGCTCGACGTCGACTTCCACGACCGCTACACCTCCGGCCGGCTGATCTCCCGGGCCACCACCGACGTCGAGTCGCTGCGCGAACTCCTCGGCGAGGGGCTGCAGGAGCTGGTCAACGTCGTCCTGGCGTCGGTCTACATCACCGTGCTCCTCCTGTGGCTCGACCTCGGCATCGGGGCCGTCGCCGCGCTGTCGTTCGTGCCGCTGTACGCGCTGATCCAGATGTACCGGCGGCGGGCCGGCGCGGTGTACGCCGAGCGGTCGACGGCCGTCGCCGCGGTCATCGTCAAGTTCGCCGAGACGATGAACGGCATCCGCCCCGTCCGCGCGTTCCGCCGCGAGCGGGCCAACGACGAGACCTTCCGGTCGCTCAACCACCGCCACGAGCGGTCCAACGGGGACGCGCTCCTGGAGATGGCCCGGTACGTGGTCGGCTCGCGGCTCGTCGCCAACACCGCCGTCGCCGGGATGGTGCTCTGGGGCGCCTACCGGGTCGCCGACGGCACGCTCGGGCTCGGCGTCCTCGCCGCGGCCGTCCTGTACGTGCGGCGGCTCTACGACCCGATCGACCGGCTCGCGATGTTCCTCAACTCCTACGAGTCGGCCGCCGCCTCGCTCACCAAGATCGCCGGGCTGCTCGCGCAGACGCCGTCCGTGCCGGAGGCGGTCGCACCGGTGCCGCTGCCGTCGGCGGCCGCCGAGCGGCCGGGTCGCGAGATCGTCTTCGACGGGGTCTCCTTCGGCTACCGCACCGGCGGCGAGGTACTCCCCCGCTTCGACCTCGCGATCCCGGCCGGGCAGACCGTCGCCGTCGTCGGCTCCACCGGCGCGGGCAAGTCCACCCTCGCCAAGCTGCTCGCCCGGTTCTACGACCCGTCCGCGGGGCGGGTCCTGCTCGACGGGGTCGACCTGCGGGACCTCGCGCTGCCCGAGCTGCGGCGGGGCGTCGTCATGGTCACCCAGGAGGCGTTCCTGTTCTCCGGCACCGTCGCCGAGAACATCGCCATCGGGCGGCCCGACGCGACCCGTGCGGAGATCGAGGAGGCGGCGCGGGCGATCGGCGCGCACGAGTTCATCGCCGCGCTGCCCGACGGGTACGACACCGACGTCCGCAAGCGCGGCGGGCGGATCTCCGCCGGGCAGCGGCAGCTCGTCGGCTTCGCCCGCGCGCTGCTCGCCGATCCGGCGGTGCTGATCCTGGACGAGGCGACCAGCTCCCTCGACGTGCCCGGCGAGCGGGCGGTCCAGCGGGCCATGGACACGGTCCTGCGGGGGCGCACCGCCGTCGTCATCGCGCACCGGCTCTCCACGGTCGAGATCGCCGACCGCGTGCTCGTCATGGAGCGCGGGCGGATCGTCGAGGACGGCGCCCCCTCCGAACTCGTCGCGGGCGCGGGGCGGTACTCCGAGCTCCACCGCGCGTGGCAGGACTCCCTTGTCTGAGCGGCGGGAATTGCGCGGGGACTGCGGGTCCTGCTTCGGGCTGTGCTGTGTGGCGCTGCCGTTCGCCCGGTCGGAGGACTTCCCCGTCGACAAGCCCGCCGGGCGGGCGTGCGGGAACCTGGCCGCGGACTTCCGCTGCGGGATCCACGAGCGGCTGCGGCCCGAGGGGTACCGGGGCTGCACCGTCTACGACTGCTTCGGGGCGGGGCAGCGGGTGTCACAGGAGACGTTCGGGGGGCGCGACTGGCGGTCGTCGCCGGGGACGGCGTCGGTGATGTTCGAGGTGTTTCCCGTGGCGCGGCAGTTGCACGAGCTGCTCTGGTATCTGGAGGACGGGCTCGGGCGGCCGGAGGCGGCGGATGAGCACGGGGCGCTGCGGGGGTTGCGGGCGGAGACGGAGCGGGCGGCGGGGCTCCCGCCGGAGTCGCTGGCCTCGTACGACGTCGGTGCGCACCGGGGGGCGGTGAACGAGGTGCTGTTGCGGGTCAGTGCGGTCGTGCGGGCCGGGCTGCGGGGGCGGAACCATCGTGGGGCGGACCTGATGGGGGCGCGGCTGGCCGGGGCGCGGCTGCGGGGGGCGTCCTTGCGCGGTGCGTACCTGATCGCGGCGGACCTCTCGCGAGCGGATCTCCGGTCTGCGGACGTCATCGGAGCGGATCTCCGTGACGCGGACCTCTCCGGTGCGGACCTTCGCGACGCCCTCTTCCTGACGCGGCCCCAGCTCGCCTCCGCCCGCGGCGACGCGACCACCCGCCTCCCGGCCACCCTGACGCGCCCCGCCCACTGGGCCACGTGAGCCCGGGCTCCGCCCCGGTCGGCCTCCCCCCGGGGGCCCGGGGCGAAGCCCCGGGGGAAGACCGAGCCCGCGTCGGGGCTACCGCATCAGGACGCCCGCGCCCTCGCCCGTCGCCTCCGTGGGGAGGGCGACGAGGCCCATGTCGGCCGCGCTCGCGAGGAGGCGGTGGGCGGGGAGGATGCGGACGGTGTAGCCGAAGGGGCCGGTGCGGTCGAGGGAGAGGGGGCCCTCGTAGACCCAGCGCCCTTCGAGGTCGGGCCCGCTGACGGGCTTGAGGGGGACGGCGAGCGGATCGGCGAGGTGGTCCTGCGCGTCGACCCGGCCGGCGACGGCCTGGACGTCGACGTCGTCGGGCTGGAGCGCGCCGAGCGAGACGCGCACGTGCAGGGAGAGCGTCGCGCCCAGCTCCGCCGCCCCCTCCGCCGGCGCCGCGGCCTCGATGTGGTCGACGACGACCTGCGGCCACGCGGCGTGGACCCGGGACTTCCAGACGGCGAGCTCGCGCGCCGCGTCCGCGGTGAGCGCGCGGTGGGCGTGCGCGGCGGGCGTGTAGAGGCGCTCGACGTACTCGCGGACCATCCGGCCGGCGAGGACCTTGGGGCCGAGCCCGCCGAGGGTCTGGCGGACCATCGAGATCCACCGCTCGGGGAGCCCGGAGCCGGGCGACCCGTCGGGCGCGCCGCGGTCGTAGAAGCGCGGGGCGACCCGCTGTTCGAGCAGCTCGTAGAGCGCGTTCGCCTCCAGCTCGTCGCGGCGGTTCTCGTCGGTGAAGTGGCCGTCGGCGGTGGGGATGGACCAGCCGAAGTCGGGCTCGTACCACTCGTCCCACCAGCCGTCGAGGACGGAGAGGTTGAGGCCGCCGTTGAGGGCGGACTTCATACCGCTGGTGCCACAGGCCTCCAGGGGGCGCAGCGGGTTGTTGAGCCAGACGTCGCAGCCGGGGTAGAGCTTCTGCGCCATCTTCATGCCGTAGTCGGGCAGGAAGACGATGCGGTGGCGCACCCGCGGGTCGTCGGCGAAGCGGACGAGCTCCTGGATCAGCCGCTTGCCGCCGTCGTCGGCCGGGTGCGCCTTGCCGGCGACGACGATCTGGATCGGCCGCTCGGGGTGGAGCAGCAGGTCCATCAGCCGGTCGCGGTCCTTGAGCATGAGCGTGAGCCGCTTGTACGACGGCACCCGGCGGGCGAAGCCGATGGTGAGGACGTCCGGGTCGAGGACGCCGTCGATCCAGCCCAGCTCCGCGGAGCCCGCCCCCCGCTGCCGCCAGGACGCGGCGAGCCGCTGCCGCACCTCCTGGACGAGCTGCTCGCGCAGCACCCGCCGCAGGTCCCAGATCTCCTGGTCGCCGATGTCGGCGACGGCGTCCCAGCGGGTCGCGCCGCCGACGGACAGCGCCTCGTCGAAGCGCTCCGCGCCGATGGTGCGGGCGCCGAGCCGGGTGACCTCGGGGGCCACCCAGGTGGCGGCGTGCACGCCGTTGGTGATGGAGGTGATGGGCACCTCGGCGGGGTCGAATCCCGGCCAGAGTCCGGCGAACATCCCGCGGCTGACGGCCCCGTGCAGGGTGCTGACGCCGTTGGCGCGCTGGGCGAGCCGCAGGCCCATGACGGCCATGTTGAAGACGTTCGGGTCGCCGCCGGGGTACGTCTCCATGCCGAGCTGGAGCACCCGGCCCACGTCGATGCCGGACAGCTCGCCGTCGTCGCCGAAGTGCCGGGCGACCAGCTCGCGGTCGAAGCGGTCGATGCCGGCGGGGACGGGGGTGTGGGTGGTGAAGACGGTCCCGGCCCGGACCGACTCGAGCGCCGCGTCGAAGTCGAGCCCTTCGCCGTCCAGTTCGCGGATGCGTTCGAGGCCGAGGAAGCCGGCGTGGCCCTCGTTGGTGTGGAACACCTCGGGCTCGGGGTGGCCGGTGAGCCGGCAGTACGTGCGCACCGCGCGGACGCCGCCGATGCCCAGCAGCATCTCCTGCAGCAGCCGGTGCTCGCTGCCGCCGCCGTACAGCCGGTCGGTCACGTCGCGCTCGCCCGGCTCGTTCTCCTCGACGTCGGAGTCGAGCATCAGCAGCGGCACCCGGCCGACCTGCGCCTGCCAGACGTACGCCCGCAGCGAGCGGCCGCCGGGCAGGGCGAGCGAGACCTGCGAGGGGGTGCCGTCGGGCTCGCGCAGGAGCTGGACGGGCAGCTCGTTCGGGTCGAGCACCGGGTACTGCTCCTGCTGCCAGCCGTCCCGGGACAGCGACTGCCGGAAGTAGCCGTGCCGGTAGAGCAGTCCGACGCCGATCAGCGGGACGCCGAGGTCGCTGGCGGCCTTCAGGTGGTCGCCGGCCAGGATGCCGAGGCCGCCGGAGTACTGCGGGAGGGCCGCGGTGACGCCGAACTCCGGCGAGAAGTAGGCGATGGTGGACGGCAGTTCACCGTTTCGCGCCTGGTACCAGCGCTCCCCCTCGACGTACTCCCGCAGCCCCTCCTCCACCTCGCCCAGCCGGCGCAGGAACTCCTCGTCCCCCGCCAGTTCCGTCAGCCGCGCCGCGCTCACCGAGCCGAGCAGCTTCACCGGGTCGCCGCCGGACTCCGCCCACTGCGCGGGGTCCACGGACTCGAACAGTTCGCGGGTCCCGGTATGCCACGACCAGCGCAGGTTCCGGGCGATCGCCTGAAGCGGCCTCAGCGCCTCGGGCAACACGGGACGGACGGTGAACCGACGGATTGCCTTCACGAGTGCCACCTTCGATGCGGACGCGGTCACGCGGGCTGTAGGGGGGCGGCACCTCGTCGTGCTCCCCCGTCGTCACGTCCGACGGTAGCCGCGTCTGGGTGCGCGGGCCATGGCGCGCGCCTCGCGCCGCGATCATGCCGGACTGGCCGGTTCCGTACCCGGCGTCGCGCGGGGTACGCGCGCTTTTCGGCCGCGCTTCGTGCCGGGAACTTCGGCGAAGGCCAGAAGCACATCAGCCCGGCGATGGGGTCTCCCCTGCTCGAGCGAAGCCGAGAGCTCGGGGAGGTTTGAGGCCACCGGGCGGAGCCCGGTACCCGCGGCGTAGCCGCGAAACCCGCGTCGCCGCCGCCCAAGGCCACCGCGGCGCAGCCGCGAACGGGGCGGGCGGAGCCCCGGAACGGGCCCCGACTGGCCGAAAGTCGACCGCCGCGCGGGGGACTCGCACCGGTGTCGGCGGGCGAAGCCCGCGCCGAAATGCCAGAGTCGGCTGCGACCGCACGGAAGCCGACCGATGATCAACGTGTGAACGTTCCGTTGCGACCACCCGCACAGGCCCCCTCTCGCACACCGTCTCGATATCGTCCGTGATGTCCGCGCGATCAGGGGTAGCCGAACATGTCGTGACCCACGAGGAGTTCGACACGAGCCTGTGCGCGCCGTTACGCCCGAGTAGTTCCCGAGCAGTTGGCGAACGACCGGATTGCCCACCCCCGGCGGGGGAAAGGCTGAGGCGGTACGCACTCGCGTCGCAGTCCGCCCGCACCCCCCGTCCCCGCCACCCCCGCCCCAGTGAACGCGGACAGGAGCCACCATGCCCGACAGCCGCCCCTCGCCCGAACCCCCGGCGAAGCCGGCCGACGACCTGATCGAGACGCCGCCCGCAGCCGACGGCGTGACACTGCACCCGGCGGCGACCGGACCGGCCCCCGAGCCCGCTCCGACGGCCGCGCCCGACGCCGTACCCCCCGCCGTCACCCGTAAGGGCGGGGCCAAGAAGGCGACCGCCAAGAAGGCGACGGCCAAGAAGGCGACCGCCAAGCGGGCGAGCGCGAAGAAGGCCGCCCCCAAGAGCGCCGCCCGCCGGATCCCCGCCCAGGCGAGCGCGGAGACCGTGCAGCCGCCCGTGGAGCTCGTCGCGAGCACGGCGGAGGTCGTGGACGTCATCGAGCGCACCGCCGCCGCGGTGCGGGACTCCGCCGCGACGGGGAAGGGCGCGCGGACCGGCGAGCAGGACGCGGCGAAGACCGCCGCCAAGAAGGCGGCGAAGAAGGCGGCCCGCAAGCGCACCCCCCTCGCCGCCTCCGCCGCGACCGCTCCGGTCGGCGA
>NZ_JBHWZH010000027.1:0-55003 GCF_042728285.1 Streptomyces sp. NPDC060194
GGCAGGAACGTTCAGCCCGGCCGGCGCTCGAGGCCGGAGGGCGCAGCCCGACACGGGGGTGCGGGGGCGGAGGCCCCCGCGTACGGGGTGAGCGCGGGGCGGTGACCCGCCGGGGGTCGTAAGCTGGAGGACCCCCGGCCCGGAACCCGCGTCGGGCGCTCCGCGTTGCCCCCGGACAGAAAGCCGCCGCTCCATGAGCCTGCACGGTCTGCTGGACGCCGTACACCACGACCCGTCCCTCACCGAAGCGGTGAAGGCCGCCGGCGACGGCAACCGGATGCACGTGGACCTCATCGGCCCCCCCGCCGCCCGCCCCCTGGCCATCGCCACCCTGGCGCAGCGCACGGGCCGCACGGTCCTCGCCGTGACCGCCACCGGCCGCGAGGCCGAGGACCTCGCGGCCACCCTCCGCTGCCTGCTCCCCCCGGACGGCATCGCCGAGTTCCCCTCCTGGGAGACCCTCCCGCACGAGCGCCTCTCCCCCCGCTCCGACACCGTCGGCCGCCGCCTCGCGGTGCTGCGCCGCCTCACCCACCCGTCGCTGGACGACCCGACGGCCGGCCCGGTCAGCGTGATCGTCGCCCCCATCCGCTCCGTGCTCCAGCCGCAGGTCAAGGGCCTGGGCGACCTGGAGCCCGTCGCCCTGCGCACGGGGCAGACCGCAGACCTCAACCAGGTCGTCGACGGACTGGCCGCCGCCGCGTACGCCCGCGTCGAGCTGGTGGAGAAGCGCGGCGAGTTCGCCGTCCGCGGCGGCATCCTGGACGTGTTCCCGCCCACCGAGGAGCACCCCCTGCGGGTGGAGTTCTGGGGCGACGACGTCGAGGAGATCCGCTACTTCAAGGTCGCCGACCAGCGCTCCCTGGAGGTCGCCGAGCACGGCCTGTGGGCCGCGCCCTGCCGCGAGCTGCTGCTCACCGACGACGTCCGCGAGCGGGCCGCCGCGCTCGCCCAGGCGCACCCCGAGCTGTCCGAGCTGCTCGACAAGATCGCCGAGGGGATCGCGGTCGAGGGCATGGAGTCCCTCGCCCCGGTCCTCGTCGACGACATGGAGCTGCTGCTCGACGTGCTCCCCGAGGGCGCGATGACGGTCGTCTGCGACCCCGAGCGCGTCCGCACCCGCGCCACCGACCTCGTGGCGACCAGCCGCGAGTTCCTGGAGGCGTCCTGGGCGGCCACCGCCGGCGGCGGCGAGGCCCCCATCGACGTCGGCGCGGCCTCCCTGTGGGGTCTGGCGGACGTCCGCGACCACGCCCGCGACCTCGGCATGATGTGGTGGTCGGTCTCCCCGTTCGCCGCGTCCGCCGACGACGAGCTGATCGACGGCCTCGGCGCCGACACCCTCAAGCTCGGCATGCACGCCCCCGAGACCTACCGCGGCGACACCGCCCGCGCGCTCGCCGACACCAAGGGCTGGCTGGCCGACGACTGGCGCACCGTCTACGTCACGGAGGGCCAGGGGACGGCGTCCCGGTTCGTCGAGGTGCTCTCCGGCGAGGGCGTCGCCGCCCGCTTCGACCGCGACCTCGGCGAGATCGCCCCCGCGCTCGTCCACGTCTCCTGCGGGACGCTCGACCACGGCTTCGTCGACCCGCACCTCAAGCTCGCCGTCCTCACCGAGACCGACCTCACGGGCCAGCGCGCAGCCGGCAAGGAGGGCGGGCGGATGCCGGCCCGCCGCCGCAAGACGATCGACCCGCTGACCCTGGAGGTCGGCGACTACATCGTCCACGAGCAGCACGGCGTCGGCCGGTACATCGAGATGGTGCAGCGCACCGTCCAGGGCGCGACCCGCGAGTACCTCCTCGTGGAGTACGCGCCGGCCAAGCGCGGCCAGCCCGGGGACCGGCTGTACATCCCGACCGACCAGCTGGAGCAGGTCACCAAGTACGTCGGCGGCGAGGCGCCCACCCTGCACCGGCTCGGCGGCGCCGACTGGACGAAGACGAAGGCGCGCGCGAAGAAGGCGGTCAAGGAGATCGCCGCCGACCTGATCAAGCTGTACTCCGCGCGGATGGCCGCCCCCGGCCACACCTTCGGCCCCGACACCCCCTGGCAGCGCGAGCTGGAGGACGCCTTCCCGTACGTGGAGACGCCCGACCAGCTCTCCACGATCGCCGAGGTCAAGGAGGACATGGAGAAGTCCGTCCCCATGGACCGGCTGATCTGCGGCGACGTCGGCTACGGCAAGACGGAGATCGCGGTGCGGGCCGCGTTCAAGGCGGTGCAGGACGGCAAGCAGGTCGCCGTCCTCGTGCCGACCACGCTGCTCGTGCAGCAGCACTTCGGGACGTTCTCCGAGCGGTACGCGCAGTTCCCCGTGAGCGTGCGGGCGCTGAGCCGGTTCCAGTCGGAGACGGAGTCGAAGGCGACCCTGGAGGGGCTGCGGGAGGGGTCGGTCGACATCGTCATCGGCACCCACCGGCTGTTCTCGCAGGAGACGAAGTTCAAGGACCTCGGGCTCGTCATCGTCGACGAGGAGCAGCGGTTCGGCGTCGAGCACAAGGAGCAGCTGAAGAAGCTGCGCGCGAACGTGGACGTCCTGACGATGTCCGCGACGCCGATCCCGCGCACCCTGGAGATGGCGGTCACCGGCATCCGCGAGATGTCGACGATCACCACCCCGCCCGAGGAGCGCCACCCCGTCCTGACCTTCGTCGGCCCCTACGAGACGAAGCAGATCGGAGCGGCGATCCGGCGCGAACTCCTGCGCGAGGGCCAGGTCTTTTACATCCACAACCGGGTCGAGTCGATCGACCGGGCGGCCGCCAAGCTGCGCGAGATCGTGCCGGAGGCGCGGATCGCGACGGCGCACGGGCAGATGTCCGAGCAGGCGCTGGAGCAGGTGGTGGTGGACTTCTGGGAGAAGAAGTTCGACGTGCTCGTCTCCACGACGATCGTGGAGTCCGGCATCGACATCTCCAACGCCAACACCCTGATCGTCGAGCGCGGCGACAACTTCGGCCTCTCGCAGCTGCACCAGCTGCGCGGCCGGGTCGGGCGCGGCCGCGAGCGGGGCTACGCCTACTTCCTGTACCCGCCGGAGAAGCCGCTGACCGAGACCGCGCACGAGCGGCTCGCGACGATCGCCCAGCACACCGAGATGGGCGCGGGCATGTACGTGGCGATGAAGGACCTGGAGATCCGCGGCGCGGGCAACCTGCTCGGCGGCGAGCAGTCCGGGCACATCGCCGGGGTCGGCTTCGACCTGTACGTGCGGATGGTCGGCGAGGCCGTCGCCGACTACCGGGCCCAGCTGGAGGGCGGCGGCGCGGAGGACGAGCCGCCGCTGGAGGTGAAGATCGAGCTGCCGGTCGACGCACACGTCCCGCACGACTACGCGCCCGGCGAGCGGCTGCGCCTGCAGGCCTACCGCGCGATCGCCTCGGCGACCACGGAGGCCGACATCAAGGCCGTCCGCGAGGAGCTCACCGACCGCTACGGCAAGCTGCCCGAGCCGGTCGAGAACCTCCTCCTGGTCGCCGGCCTGCGCATGCTCGCCCGCGCGTGCGGCGTCGGCGAGATCGTCCTCCAGGGCCCCAACGTCCGCTTCGGCCCCGTCGACCTGCGCGAGTCCCAGGAGATGCGCCTCAAGCGCCTCCACCCCCGCACGATCATGAAGCCGGCGACCAAGCAGATCCTGGTGCCGCGCCCCACCACGGGGAAGATCGGCGGCAAGCCGGTCGTCGGCCGTGAACTCCTGTCGTGGACGGGCGAGTTCCTGACGACGATCCTGGGCTCGTAGGCCGCGGCGGTCCGGGGCGCGCCCCCCGTCCGGCGCGGTGGAAGCTCCACGCCGGACGGGCGGGCGGACAGGCAGGCGCACGCGCCGACCGCGCCCGCCGCTCCGCGGCAGGTGTAGCGATCGGATCCGGGGCTAGCCTCACCGGCATGAAGCGCTCTTACGCGATACGTGCGCGGTACGTGACGGCCCTGTGCCTCGCAGCCGCGGTGTCCCTGACGGGTTGTGAGGCCATCGAGGAGGCTGGGGCGGGGCCGAGCGGGGTGTCGGGCGGGGATCCCGCGGCCTCGGACGGGCGGTCGGTGAGTCCGCTGGAGAACCCGGAGGGGACGAAGCCGGGTCTCGCGCCGCTGTCCTCGGACGCCGACCGGGCGGAGGCGCGCAAGGTCATCGAGCGGGTGACGACCAAGGGCCGGGGGCCCCGGACCGGTTACGAGCGCGACGAGTTCGGCTCGGCGTGGCTGGACACCGCGGACGGGGTGCCGTTCGCGCGCAACGGCTGCGACACCCGCAACGACCTGCTGCGCCGGGACGGCACGAAGGTCGAGTTCCGCAAGGGGTCGGACTGCGTGGTGGTGTCGATGACGCTCAACGACCCGTACACCGGCAAGGTGATCGACTTCCGCAAGCGGGACGCCATGGAGGTGCAGATCGACCACATGGTGCCGCTCTCCTACGCCTGGCAGATGGGCGCCGCCCGCTGGCCGGAGACCAAGCGCCGGATGCTCGCCAACGACACCCTCAACCTGCTCCCGGTCGACGGCCGCACCAACTCCGCCAAGCGCGACTCCGGCCCCGCCGCCTGGCTCCCCCCGAACAAGGCGATCCGCTGCGCGTACGCGGTCCGCTTCGCGCAGGTCGCCCTCGACTACGAGATGCCGGTGACCTCCCCCGACAAGTCCGCGATGCTCCGTCAGTGCGGGGGCGGCTGACGGTCCGGGGCGGACAGGAAGGCCGCGACGGCCTCGGTGAACGCTGCCGGTGCGTCGTGGTGCACGACGTGGCCGGCGGGCAGCTCGACGAGGGTCGTCGCGCCGGCCCGCAGGGCGGTCATCTCACGGGCGTGCGCGGCCGTCAGCTCGTCGCTGCGGATGCCCCGGACGAGGAGCGTGGGGCAGCGCACGGCCGCCCAGTCCTGTCGGTGGTCGCCGTTGAGCGCCTGCTGCGAGGCGACCGTGTGCGCGGCGTCGAAGGAGAACCCCCAGCCGTCCGCGGTCCGGCGGACGGCGCACTCCAGGTACGGCGCCGCGCCCCCGAGCGCCGCCGCCAACTCCTCGCGCGAGGCGGCCCGGACGGGCAGCCGCAGGGTGAACGACCAGTCGCAGTCCACGACCGCGCCGATGTCCTCGACGACCAGCGCGGAGACGCGCCCGGGGTGACGGGCGGCGTACTGGTAGGCATTCACCCCGCCGAGGGAGTGCCCGAGGACCGCGACCGGGCCGAATCCGAGATGCCGGCCGAACGGGGACGCGCCGGGAGGGGGCCGCCCCCCTCCGGCGGTCCCCTCCCGGTGCCGTCCCCCGCGGGCGGGTTCAGACCTTGATGTCCCAGACGGTGGCGTCGTAGTCGAAGCCGGGAGTGACCTCGACGGTGAGGTTCTTCGCGTCGGCGGGGGCGTCGAAGGCGAGCTGCACGGTGACCTTCTTGCCGGGCAGGATCGTGCCGCTGAACATCTCGCCGACCTTGTCGTCGAAGATCGCCTCGGCCTCCACGCCGTCCTCGCCCGCGCGGGCCTCGGCGGTGACCAGGGACGCGTCGAACTTCTCCTTGCCGGCGTTCTCTATGACGACCGTGACCTTGTAGGCCTGGTTGCCCTTGGTGTGGCCGGCGGCGTACTCGCTCGGGGTGTACTCGGTGGGGTCGGTGACGGTGACCGTGAGGTCGTCGTCGTAGACCACGGCGTCGCCCGCCTCCAGGGCCTCGCCCGTCGGCTTCTCCTCCGTGCCCTCGGCGGCGGCCGCGTCCTTGTCGGCCTTGTCCTTGCCGGACGCCCCGGCGTCCTTCTCCGCGCTCGCCGAGATCTCCGAGCCCGCCTTGTTGAGCTCGTCGACGACGTCGTCGACCGCCTTGAAGGTCGTGTAGGCGCCGAAGACGGCCAGGGCCAGCGAGGCCACGCCCAGGACCGTGCCGGTCAGCGCCACCCCGCCGTTCGTCGACTGGCCCCGCTTGGCGCGGCTGCGGCCGACCAGGCCGAAGATCAGTGCGAGCAGGCCGAGGAGGCCGGCCAGGGCGAACAGGATCGGGATCAGTCCGGAGAGCACGCCGATGATCCCGAGGACCAGGGCGGCGACGCCGAGCCCGTTGCGCGCCGCGGGGGCGGGGGGCTGCTGGAACGGCGGGTACTGCGGGTGCTGCTGCGGGTGTGGCGTGGCGTGCGACATGCGGATCCCCTCCCGAGACGCGGAGGACTCCCCCCTCGCGCCGTGCTGTTGCGATGCGTCAACTCAATCACGTGCTGTGAACCGAGTCAATCAGCATTTCGAGTGGACATCGATTCGTCCTGTGAACCTGTGCGGCGCGGTCGGTCGGTATGCTCGCCGGTACGCGCCGCACCACGACACGAGGGGAGCCGCCCAGTGCCCGATCGCACGAGCGAGGTGACCGCCGCCGGGATCGCCCGCCTGGCCGGGGTCGGCCGCGCCGCAGTGAGCAACTGGCGGCGCCGGCACGCGGACTTCCCCAAGCCGGTCGGCGGCACCGAGGCCAGCCCCGCCTTCGCGCTCACCGACGTCGAGCGCTGGCTCCGTGAGCAGGGAAAACTCGCCGAGGTGCCGCTGCGGGAGCGCGTCTCGCAGCAGATCGCCGACCACCCGGCCGGCCCCGCAGCCGCGCTCTCGCACGCCGGCTCCGCCCTCCTCCTCGCCCGCGACCGGCCCACGGTCTGGGCCGAGCTGGCGAAAGTCCCCGACGACCGCCTCGGCCGCATGCTGCCGCTCGCCGTCGAGGAGGTCCTCGTCGCACGCCTCGGTTCACACCACGCTGTGAACACCGACGGCATCGGCGCCTCCGTCCCGCTCGTGCGCGCCGCCACCGAGCTCGCCGCCGGACTCGGCCCGCACGAGACGTACGAGCTGCTGCTCGGCCGCCACCTCGACGCGAACCCCCGCCAGTACACGCTGACCCCGCCCGGACCGGCCGAGCTGATGGCCGCCCTCGCCGGGACCGCCGCCGAGGACGCCGGCCCCGGGGACGCGGCCCCCCGCACCGTCCTCGACCCCGCCGCCGGCACCGGCGGCCTCCTGCGCGCCGTCCGCCGCCCCACCGCCCTGTACGCCCAGGACGTCGACCCCGCCCTCGCCTCCGTCACCGCGCTCCGCCTCGCGCTCGGCGCGGCCGACGGCACCCGGGTCGCCGTCCGCGCCGGCGACGTCCTGCGCGCCGACGCCTTCCCCCGGCTCACCGCCGACGCCGTGCTCTGCCACCCCCCGTTCAACGAGCGCGACTGGGGCCACGACGAGCTGGCGTACGACCCCCGCTGGGAGTACGGCTTCCCCGCCCGCACCGAGTCGGAGCTCGCCTGGGTGCAGCACGCCCTGGCCCGGCTGCGGCCCGGCGGCACCGCCGTCCTCCTGATGCCGCCCGCCGCCGCCTCCCGCCGCTCCGGCCGCCGCATCCGCGCCGACCTGCTGCGGCGGGGCGCGCTGCGGGCGGTGATCGCGCTGCCCGCCGGCGTCGCCCCGCCCAACGGCGTCCCGCTCCACCTGTGGGTGCTCGCCCGGCCCGATGCCGACCAGCCCGCCGCCCCGGAACTGCTGCTCGTCGACACCGCGGGCGACGAGCTCGACGCCGCCGGCGGCCGCCAGGAGAGCCGGGCCGAGGCCCGCGCGGAGGGCGCCCGGGCCGACTGGGCGACCGTCCGGGCCGCCGTCCTCGACGCCTGGCGCCCCTTCGCGCGCGACGGGCGGGCCGACGAGCGCCCCGGCATCAGCCGCTCCGTCCCCGTCATCGAGCTGCTCGACGACGACGTCGACCTCGCCCCCGCCCGCCACCTCCCGCCCCCCGCGGCCGGCGGCGGCGCCGAGGCCCTCACCGAGGTCCGCGACCGGCTCACCGGCGGCCTGCGCGACACCCTGCGCCTCACCCCGCCGCCCGCCCGCTCCGCGCCGCCCGCCCGCCGCCCGCTCACCACCGTCGGCGAACTCGCCCGCTCCGGCGCGCTGGTGATCCGCACCGGCGGCGCCCCGGCCGCGGGCCCCGTCCTCACCGAGCACGACGTGCTCTCCGGCTCCCCGCCCTCCGGCAACCCCCAGGAGGACGGCGACGAGCCGGTGGTCCTGGAGATCGGCGACGTGGTCGTCCCGGTGCTCGGCGGCGGCTCCGTCACCCGCGTCGTCGACGGGGCCACCTCGGGCGCGGCGCTCGGCCGCGGGCTCACCCTGCTGCGGCCCGACCCGGCCGCGCTCGACCCGTGGTTCGTCGCCGGCTTCCTGCGCGGCACCGCCAACCACCGCCAGGCCAGCAGCTACGCCTCCACCGCCACCCGGCTCGACGTCCGCCGGCTGCAGCTCCCGCGCCTCGCCCCGGCCGAACAGGCCCGCTACGGGGCCCGGTTCCGCGACCTCGCCGCGTTCGAGGACGCCCTGCGGCTGACCGCGCGGCTCGGCGAACGGCTGGTGCAGGGGATGTACGACGGGCTCGCGGACGGGACGGTGGAGGTGGGGACCACCCGGCCCACCGGTCCCACCGTCCCTGGCCAGGGCGGTGACGTGACCGAATAGGCCGCCGGTTCCGTACAACCTTGGGGACGTTGTCGGTGTCCGGTAATAAGCTCGGTGCACCATCGGGCACGGTCCATCAGGTCCCTCAGGAGCAGTCATGTACGGCACCACGCCGCCCGCGCGCCGGGCGAACGTCTACACGCAGCGCGTGCCCTACGTGCTCATCTCCGTTCTCAGCTGCGGCTTCCTGTCCGCCGTGACCCTCTTCAGGGTCGCCATCCTGCGCGGCCGCTGGTACGACTGGGCCCTCGCCTGGGGAGGCGTGGCCCTGGTGATCGGCCTCTTCGCCACCATCGGCTCGCTCCCGGAGACCGACCCGCGGACCGACGCCGCGGCGGGGCTGCTCATCCTGACCGGGGTCGCCGCCGCCGTGCACTTCCTGGTGTTCGACATCCGCCGCGGGCGGGACCCCCGGTACCCCCACCCCCACCCGCCGTACGCGACCCACCCGCAGCCCGCGCCCTACCCGCAGTCCCAGCCGCCCTACACCCAGGGCCCAACCCGCCCCGTCGCCCCCCAGCAGCGCCCCGCCTCCTACGGCTACCCGCAGCAGCAGACGCCGGCGCCCACCGACCGACCGCCGTACACCGCCCCCCGCCCGCCCGCGCACGCGCAGGGCGGCGGCCACCAGCGCATCGACCAGGTGCGCGCCGAACTCGACGAGCTGAGCGACCTGTTGCGCGGCGACGACAGCGGCGGCGGGGGCTCCTACGGCACACCGCCCCGCGACCCGCGCACGGGCCCCGGGGACTCCCCGCGGTGACGGCCCGCCGCGTCGTCGCCGAGCGCTACGAACTCTCCTCGCTCATCGGCCAGGGCGGCATGGGCCAGGTCTGGACGGGCTACGACCAGCGCCTGGACCGCCGGGTCGCCGTCAAGCTGCTCCGCCCCGACAAGGTCGCCGGCAACGAGGCCGAGGACCTGCGCCGCCGCTTCGTGCGCGAGTGCCGCGTCACCGCGCAGGTCGACCACCCTGGCCTGGTCACCGTGCACGACGCGGGCAGCGACGAGAGCGACCTGTACCTCGTCATGGGCTACGTCGAGGGCTCCGACCTCGCCGACCACCTCGCCGAGAACGCGCCCTACCCGTGGCCCTGGGCCGTCGCCGTCGCAGCCCAGCTGTGCGCGGTGCTCTCCGCGGTGCACGCGGTGCCGATCGTGCACCGCGACCTCAAGCCGCGGAACGTGATGGTCCGCCCCGACGGGACGCTCGCCGTGCTCGACCTCGGCGTCGCGTCCGTCATGGACAGCGACACCACCCGCCTCACCCACACCGGCACCCCGATCGGCACCCCGGCCTACATGGCGCCCGAGCAGGCCATGGGCGGCGTCGTCGGCCCGTACACCGACCTGTACGCGCTCGGCGTGCTGCTCCACGAACTCCTCAGCGGCGAGGTCCCGTTCGGCGGCACCACCGTCCTCGGCATCCTCCACCGCCACCTCTACGAGCCCCCTCTGCCCGTCAGGCAGTTGCGGCCGGAGACCCCGCCGGAGCTGGAGGCGCTCGTCCTGCGGCTGCTCTCCAAGGACCCGCAGGACCGCCCCGGCAGCGCGCAGGAGGTCTACGAGGCGCTCGTCCCGCTGCTCGACGCGCTGCCCGACCTCGCCCGCCGCTCCGGCGCGCCCCGCGGCCGCGGCCAGCTCGACCCCACCCGCCCGTTCCTGCGCCCCCACGCCCCCTGGCCGGACCGGGCCGGGATCGCCAGCAGCCCGCCGACGCCGCCGAAGCCGCCGGTCGCCCCGCCGACGGGCGGCGGTCCCTCCGCCGGCCACTGGGGCCCCGCGAGCAGCGCCCCCGGGCGCAACGGGTACGTCGCCGACGCCGTCGACGAGGTCAAGCGGCTGCTCGGCGAGGGCCGCATCACCCAGGCCGTCGACGTGCTCGGCTCGGTGCTGCCCGTCGCCGCCGCGCAGCACGGCGAGAACTCGCGCGTCGTACGCGCCCTGCGCAAGCAGTACGCGGCGACGCTCATGGACGACGGCCAGTACCGGCGCGCCCTGCCCGAGCTGCGGCGGCTGGCGGCCGAGCACGCCGCCGAGTCCGGCCCCGGCGACCCGGCGGCGCTGCGGTTCCGGCACGACGCGGCGCAGTGCCTGGAGCAACTCGCCGAGCCGCAGGCGGCGCTGGCCGAGTACCGGGCGCTGCTGCCGTACTTCGAGAACCGGTACGCGGGCGGCGACCCGCGCACCCCGCTGGAGGTGCGGCACCGCATCGGGCACCTGCTGCTCGCGCTCGGCGACCGGGCCGGCGGACACGACACGCTGTCGCGGCTCCTGTACGACGCCGAGCGCCAACTGGGCGGCGCGGACCAGCTGGTGGCGGAGATCCGGCGGACGCTGCACTGGCTCGGGCGGGTGCAGTAGGGCGCGTGCGCGTGCCCCCGGGGCGGCGGCGGTCGTTGGAACCGGTCGTGACCCCAGCGGGAAACAGTGTGGTCGAACCGGTGGCCGAGAGATCGACCAGCTCATAGCATCGATCACCGCACGCCCGCACGAGAACGCCGGGAGGCCCCCCTTGCACCGCCGTCGTCGCACCGCGCTCGCCCTGACCACCGCGGTCCTCGCGCCGCTGCTCGCCGCGTGCGGCTCGGAGGCGCATCCGGGGGCCGCCGCGGTCGTCGGCGACCAGCGGATCACCGTCGCGCAGCTGCAGGGGCGGGTGAACGAGGTGCGCGAGGCGCAGACGGCCGACAGCGACCCGAAGTCGCCGGTCGTCGCCGAGGCGGGCAAGTTCACCCGCAACACCCTCCAGGACATGATCTTCACGCAGGTGCTGCAGGCGACCGCCGCGAAGGAGGACGTCGACGTCTCCCGCAAGGAGGTCCGGACGCTGCGGGCCCGCGCGGAGGAGCAGGCGCAGGGGGCGGAGGCGATGGAGGCGGCCTGGCTGCAGCAGTTCGGCGTGGTCCCGTCGCGGATCGACGAGTCCATCCGCACCCAGCTCCTCGCGCAGAAGCTCGCCGAGAAGCTCGGGGTCGACGTCGCCACCGGCCAGAACCAGGAGCTGTACTGGAACGCGCTCGGCGAGACTGCGCGCGAGCTGGGCGTCGACGTCAACCCGCGCTACGGCACCTGGGACGCGAAGACCAGCGGCATGGGCGTCGCCTCCCCGGAGTGGGTCCGCGACACGAGGTCGGCGGCCGAGCGGGCGGGACAGCCGGAGGAGCCGGCGGCCGGCTAGGGGGACCCCCGGGCCCCGCCGGCCGGTGAGGCCGCGGCGGGGGGCGATCGCCTACCGTGCGGGGGTGAACTCCTCCACCGGTCGCATCGTCCTCCTCAGCTGCAGCCACCGGGTCGCCCCCGGGCTGCTGTCCTGGCCCGCCTGGTCCGTCCTGCGGTCCGCCGACCGTGTCGTGTGCGCCGACCCCCGCCATCCGCAGCTGCCCTACCTGCGGGAGGCGGGGGTCGCCGTCGACACGGTCGCGCTCGACGCGGAGGAGCTGGTCGCGGCGTGCGACGGCGGGCGCACCGTCGTCGTCCTCGCCCCCGACGAGGACGGGCCGCTGACCGACGGGCTCGCCCGGATGGCCGGCTCGGGCCGGGTCGCGATGCCGTCCCTGGAACTCCTCCCCGGCGCGTACGACCTGCCCGGCGCGCGCCTGCTCGACCTGGTCGCCGTCATGGACCGCATCCGCCGCGAGTGCGCGTGGTCCTCGCGGCAGACCCACCTCGGGCTCGCCAAGTACGGCATCGAGGAGGCGTACGAGCTCGTCGAGGCGATCGAGGCCGGCGACCGGACGGAGCTGCGCGAGGAGCTCGGCGACGTGCTGCTCCAGGTCGTCTTCCACGCGCGGATCGCCGAGGAGGACGCCGACGAGCCCTTCGGCATCGACGACGTCGCCGGCGGCATCGTCGCCAAGCTCGTCCACCGCCACCCGCACGTCTTCGGCGACGAGACCGCCTCCACGCCCGAGGAGGTCAAGGCGCACTGGGCGCGCACCAAGGCGGTCGAGAAGCAGCGCGCCTCCGTCACCGACGGCGTCCCCCTCGCCCAACCCGCCCTCGCCCTCGCCGCGAAGCTCGCCTCCCGGGCGCGTGCGGCCGGCATCTCCGCGGTGCCCTCCGGCGAGGGCGTCGGCCACGACCTGCTGAACCTCGCCGTCGCGGCGGAGGCGTCCGGCGCCGACCCGGAGTCCGCGCTGCGCGCGGCGGCCCGCGAGTACCGCGACGCGATCCGCGCGGCGGAAGAGCAGGGCTGAGCCCGTGCCCCCTGCGGGGCGGGGGCGACAGCCGTCGGTCGCGGGGGCGGGCGCGCCGGCCGGGCGCACCTCCTCGCTCCTTCGTCGCTGCGGGGGCACCCCCGCCCGACCCGCCCTCGGCCCGGTGGTCGGGTGCGGGGCTCGACGGCGGACAGGGGGCCAGAAAATCAGCCCGGCCGGCGTCTGAGGCCGCCGCCCGCAGGGCGGTGTCCGCGGCGGAGCCGCGAATCCGTGCACGGACCGCTGCGGATACCGTCGGCGTATGCCTGAGATGTCGCCCGAGCTGTTCAGCTGGGAGTTCGCCACCGATCCGTACCCCGCGTACGCCTGGCTGCGGACGCACGCGCCCGTGCACAGGGTCACCCTGCCGAGCGGCGTGGAGGCCTACCTCGTGACGCGGTACGCGGACGCCCGGCAGGCACTCGCGGACCAGCGGCTGAGCAAGGACCCGGCGCACCACGCCGGGACGGCCGCGGCCCGGGGGCGCACGGGCATCCCGGGGGAGCGCAAGGCGGAGCTGATGACGCATCTGCTGAACATCGATCCGCCGGATCACACCCGACTGCGCCGGCTGGTGTCGAAGGCGTTCACGCCGAGAACGGTCGCCGCGTTCGCACCCCGCGTGCAGGAACTGACCGACCAGCTCATCGACGGTTTCGCGGAGAAGGGCAGCGCGGACCTCATCCACGAATTCGCCTTTCCGCTCCCCATTTACGCGATCTGCGATCTGCTCGGCGTCCCCCGCGAGGACCAGGACGAATTCCGCGACTGGGCGGGAATGATGATCCGTCACGGCGGCGGCCCCCGCGGAGGCGTCGGACGCGCGGTCAAGAAGATGCGCGGATATCTCGTCGAGCTGATCCACCGGAAGCGCGAGGACCTCGGCGACGACCTGATGTCGGGCCTCATCCGCGCCTCGGACCACGGCGAGCACCTGACGGAGGGCGAGGCCGCGGCGATGGCGTTCATCCTGCTGTTCGCCGGCTTCGAGACGACCGTCAACCTGATCGGCAACGGCGTCTACTCGCTGCTGCGCAACCCGGGGGAGCGGGAGCGCCTGCAGGACTCGCTGGCCCGCGGGGAGCGCGCGCTCCTGGAGACCGGTGTCGAGGAGCTGCTGCGCTACGACGGCCCGGTGGAGATGGCGACCTGGCGGTACGCCACCCAGCCGCTGACGCTCGGCGGCGTCGGCATCGCGCCCGGCGAACCCGTGCTCGTGGTGCTCGCCGCGGCCGACCGCGACCCGGCCCGGTTCGACGACCCGGACCGCCTCGACCTGACCCGGCGCGACAACCAGCACCTGGGGTACGGGCACGGCATCCACTACTGCCTCGGCGCCCCGCTGGCCCGCCTGGAGGCGCAGACGGCGATCGCGACCCTGCTGACCCGCCTGCCCGATCTGCGCCTCGCGGGAGAACATGACGATTTGCGCTGGCGTGGGGGATTGATCATGCGCGGACTGCGCACGCTGCCGGTCGAGTTCGGGGTGCGGGAAGCGGAACTGAGCAGCCCGACCGTGACTTTGACGTGATCTCCGCTGCATCGACTTGTGACATGAGTTCGAATGTCGATACCTTCTGCCTTCGTCTCAGCAGTCACGGGAAAGGCATCCGCATGCTCTCCGGGAACGGCCGTCACCGACGCCCCCGTCAGGCTCCGGCTCTCATCGTGGCGGCCGGGGTGACCGGCTCCGCCGTCGCCCTCCCGCTGCTCGGCGCGACCGGCGCGCACGCCGCCGACGCCGGCACCTGGGACAAGGTCGCGATGTGCGAGACCGGCGGACTGTGGAGCGCGGACCTCGGCAACGGACTGCACGGCGGACTCCAGTTCAGCCCGGAGACCTGGGCGCGGTACGGCGGTCTCGCCTACGCGCCGAGCGCCGACCTCGCCAGCCGCTCGCAGCAGATCGCCGTCGCGGAGAAGGTCCTTGAGGCCGAGGGCCCGGGCGCCTGGCCCGGCTGTGCGGACATCTCCGGGCTGGCGAAGGCGGCCGGCGGCTCCGACGAGCGGCCCCAGGTCGACCCGGGCGCGTCCGCGAGCCCCGCGGAGACGGCGGCCGAGCGGAAGGCGGAGAAGCGCGAGAAGCGCGGCGGCCGCGACGACGAGCGCGAGCCGACCGGATCGAAGTCCCCCCGGCCGGCCGCCTCCGCGTCGGACGAGACGTCGAACGACCCCGTGCCGCGCGGCGGCGCCGACGTGACGACCGGCGAGGCGACGCCGTCCGCGTCGGGCTCGGGCAAGCACCGGGGCAGGCCCGCCGAGGAGGCCGGGGAGGCCCTCGCGGGACGGGAGTCGGAGGACGGGGCCGTCGAGGAGCTGGCGGGCCCGGCGCCCGACGACGCCCGCGCCGACGAGGAGCACGCCTCGCGCGGCACGGACGCCACGCGTGACGAGGATCTCGCGGCGGGGCGGTACACCGTCCGCGAGGGCGACAACCTCTGGACGCTCGCCCGCTCGCACGAGGTCGAGGGCGGCTGGTCCGCGCTCTACGAGGCCAACAGGGAATCGGTCGGCGAAGATCCGGATTTGATTCTTCCTGGTCAGAGCCTGGATTTCGGTGTGAAGCAGGAGGCGGGACAGAAGTCCGGGGCCGAGAGCGCCGAATGAGACATGGATAACTCCACCCCCTGTCGTCTTTGAACTTCACCGGGTTGTGTGTTTAACGTCGACTCGCTCGCCGAACCAGGCGGGCCCCGACGACCGTCACGCCGAATCCTGCCGGCGGACGTCGGGCATCGACGCGTAAAGCGCCGTAGGCAGGAGCGGGGGAACCACAGGTAAGCCGCCTGGACCCGCCGCCCTCGGAAGCACGAGGGCGGTACGGAACCGGGCTTGGGGTGAAGAGGCGGGAACGCAGGTTCCCGCCGCCGGGCACTCACTGCGCCCGAACCCGACAGCTCACCTCGTAGGCGTCGGTGAGGAGATCTGTTTCATGCTGCTTTCGAACAAGTCCAAGCACCGCCGCCCCTCCAAGGCCACCCGCATCGCCGCGTTCGCCGGTGTGACCGGTGCGGCGATCGCCGCCCCGCTGCTGGGCGCCACCAACGCCTCCGCCGCCTCGACCTCCGAGTGGGACCAGGTCGCGCAGTGCGAGTCCGGTGGCAACTGGTCGATCAACACGGGCAACGGCTACTACGGCGGCCTGCAGTTCTCGTCCTCCACCTGGGCGGCGTACGGCGGCACCTCCTACGCCCCGTCGGCCGACCAGGCCTCCAAGAGCCAGCAGATCGCCGTCGCGGAGAAGGTCCTCGCCGGTCAGGGCAAGGGCGCCTGGCCGTCCTGCGGCGTCAACCTCGGCGCCGCGGACACCTCCAAGGCCCCGGCCGCCGACGAGCAGCCCGCGCAGGAGCAGCAGGCGCAGCCCGAGCAGCAGCAGGCCCAGCCGCAGCAGCAGGCCCAGCCGCAGCAGCAGGAGCAGCAGGCCCAGCCGCAGCAGGACCGCTCGCAGCAGCCCGAGCGCTCGACGCGCTCCGAGGCCCGCCAGGCCCCGGCCGCGCCGTCCGACCACACCTTCAAGAAGGGCGACGGCGAGTACAAGGTCGTCAAGGGCGACACCCTCTCCAAGATCGCCCGTGAGAACAACGTCTCCGGCGGCTGGAACAAGCTCTTCGAGCTGAACAAGGACATCGTCAAGAACGCCGACGTGATCTACCCGGGCCAGCAGCTGCACCTCAGCTGATCCGGTCCCGCGATCCCGCGCGGCAGCCGTACCCCGTTCCGCCGCGCCCTCCCCGGGCGCGGTGGGGCGGGGTATCTTGTTTCGTAGCGAAACAAAATGCTTCCGAGGGACGGCACGACCCGTCGTCCCGAGGGCCGGGCGTTCGGCAGGCCGACGGCCGCCGTGCGGTTAGGCTCTGAAGACCAAGCAGTGCGGCGGCCCCGCGACGGGGCCGCACATCCGAGAATGGAGATGCTCGTGCCGTCCATCGACGTCGTCGTAGCCCGGGAAATCCTGGACTCCCGAGGCAATCCCACGGTCGAGGTCGAGGTCGGCCTCGACGACGGCAGCACCGGCCGTGCCGCCGTCCCCTCCGGCGCCTCCACCGGCGCGTTCGAGGCCATCGAGCTGCGCGACGGTGACCCGAACCGCTACCTCGGCAAGGGCGTCGAGAAGGCCGTCCTCGCGGTCATCGAGCAGATCGGCCCGGAGCTCGTCGGCTACGACGCCACCGAGCAGCGCCTGATCGACCAGGCCATGTTCGACCTCGACGCCACCGACAACAAGGGCTCGCTCGGCGCCAACGCCATCCTCGGCGTCTCGCTCGCCGTCGCCCACGCCGCGTCCGAGGCCTCGGACCTGCCGCTCTTCCGCTACCTCGGCGGCCCGAACGCGCACCTGCTGCCCGTTCCGATGATGAACATCCTGAACGGCGGCTCGCACGCCGACTCCAACGTGGACATCCAGGAGTTCATGATCGCGCCGATCGGCGCGGAGTCCTTCTCCGAGGCGCTGCGCTGGGGCGCGGAGGTCTACCACACGCTGAAGAAGGTCCTGAAGACCAAGGGCCTGTCCACCGGCCTCGGCGACGAGGGCGGCTTCGCGCCGAACCTGGAGTCCAACCGCGCCGCGCTCGACCTGATCGTCGAGGCGATCAAGGAGGCCGGCTACGTCCCCGGCAAGGACATCGCGCTCGCGCTCGACGTCGCCGCGTCGGAGTTCTACAAGGACGGCGTCTACGCGTTCGAGGGCAAGTCGCGCTCGGCCGCCGAGATGACCGAGTACTACGAGGAGCTCGTCTCCGCGTACCCGCTGGTCTCCATCGAGGACCCGCTGTACGAGGACGACTGGGCCGGCTGGAAGGTCATCACCGACCGCATCGGCTCCAAGGTGCAGATCGTCGGCGACGACCTCTTCGTCACCAACCCCGAGCGCCTGGCCCGCGGCATCGAGGAGGGCTCCGCGAACGCCCTGCTCGTCAAGGTCAACCAGATCGGCTCGCTCACCGAGACCCTGGACGCCGTCGAGCTGGCCCAGCGCAACGGCTTCAAGTGCATGATGTCCCACCGCTCCGGCGAGACCGAGGACGTCACCATCGCCGACCTGGCCGTCGCGGTGAACTGCGGCCAGATCAAGACCGGCGCCCCGGCCCGCTCGGACCGCGTCGCCAAGTACAACCAGCTGCTGCGCATCGAGGAGATCCTCGACGACGCCGCCGTCTACGCCGGCCGCAGCGCCTTCCCGCGCTTCCGCCCGGCGAACTGACGCCCGCGCGCACCACGACCTGAGGGGTCGGCACCGCCCGACCCCGTAGGTTACGGACGTCCCCGCACCCGGTCCCGTACCGTGTGCGGGGACGTCGTCACGTGAAGGGGAGGCGGGCAGACCATGGCGGGGAAGACGCGCGAGCGCGACCGGTTCGCCACCACGTCCACCCGGCTGCGGGTGCTCGGCGAGCAGACCGCCGCCCGCGTCTACCGCTCCCAGACCCGCCGCGCGGCCCGCCGCTCGCGGCTGACCGGCCGGGCCGCGTTCCTCGCGCTCGTCGTCTGCTCCCTGGTGGTCGCCCTCGCCTACCCGATGCGGCAGTACGTCTCGCAGCGGGCGGAGATCGCCGAGCAGCAGCGGCTGCGGGACCGGGCGGGCGACGACGTCGAGCTGCTGCGGGACGAGAAGGCCCGCTGGCAGGACGACGCGTACGCCGAGCGGCAGATCCGCGACCACCTGCACTACGTCTACCCGGGCGAGACCGGCTTCACGGTGATCTCCCCGGAGCGCGGCCGCCCGGCCGACGAGGGCGCGGCCGACCGGCCCTGGTACGACAACTTCTGGGACGGGGTCGACAAGACCGACCGCCCCGCCGACTGAACGGCGGCCGCCGAGCGCGGGCCGCCCCGACACGCCGACCGAAGAACAGAGAGCATGCAGACCCCTCCTCCCCAGACCCCGTCCACGCCGCCCACCGAGGCCGACATCGAGGCCTTCAAGCAGCAGCTGGGGCGCCCCCCGCGCGGTCTGCGCGCCATCGCGCACCGCTGCCCCTGCGGGCAGCCGGACGTCGTCGAGACCGCCCCGAAGCTGCCCGACGGCACGCCGTTCCCGACCACGTACTACCTCACCTGCCCGCGCGCGGCCTCCGCGATCGGCACCCTCGAGGCGAACGGCGTGATGAAGGAGATGACGGAGCGCCTCCAGGCCGACCCCGAGCTGGCCGCGGCCTACCGGGCCGCGCACGAGGACTACCTCGCGCGCCGGGACGCGATCGAGGTCCTGGAGGGCTTCCCGAGCGCGGGCGGCATGCCCGACCGCGTGAAGTGCCTGCACGTGCTCGTCGGCCACTCGCTGGCCGCCGGCCCGGGCGTCAACCCGCTGGGCGACGAGACCATCGCGATGCTCGCCGAGTGGTGGGCCAAGGGCCCCTGCGTCACGCCGTGCGCCGCCCCCGCGGAGGAGACCGCGTGACCCGCGTCGCCGCCGTCGACTGCGGCACCAACTCCATCCGCCTGCTCGTCGCGGACGTCGACCCGGCCGCCGGCACGCTCACCACGCTCGACCGGCGGATGACGATCGTCCGGCTCGGCCAGGGCGTCGACCGCACCGGCAGGCTCGCCCCCGAGGCCCTGGAGCGCACCTTCGCGGCCTGCCGCGAGTACGCCGGCGTCATCGCCGAGCTGGGCGTCGAGCGGACCCGCTTCGTCGCCACCTCGGCCTCGCGCGACGCCGAGAACCGCGACGAGTTCGTCCGCGGCGTCGTCGGCATCCTGGGCGTCGAGCCCGAGGTGATCACCGGCGACCAGGAGGCGGAGTTCTCCTTCACCGGCGCGACGAAGGAGCTGGGGGCCGACGACGAGGCCGGTGGTCCCGAGTACCTGGTCGTCGACATCGGCGGCGGCTCGACGGAGTTCGTCGTCGGCCGCGACCACGTCACCGCCGCCCGGTCCGTCGACGTCGGCTGCGTGCGGCTCACCGAGCGGCACGCCCCCGACAGCCCCGCGACCGCGGCGCAGGTCGCCGCGATCCGCGCGGACGTCGAGGCCGCGCTCGACCTGGCCGGCGAGACCGTCCCGATCCGCGAGCCGCG
This sequence comes from Streptomyces sp. NPDC060194, assembly GCF_042728285.1. Lineage (NCBI taxonomy): Bacteria > Bacillati > Actinomycetota > Actinomycetes > Kitasatosporales > Streptomycetaceae > Streptomyces > Streptomyces sp. NPDC060194. Next base: position 19,679 of record NZ_JBHWZH010000027.1, read on the forward strand.
CATGCTCGTCGGCCTCGCCGGCTCCGTCACCACCGTCGCCGCGATCGCCCTCGGCCTCGACGCCTACGACCCGTCCGCGATCCACCGCGCGCGGATCCCGTACGAGCAGGTCAAGGCGATCAGCGAGCGGCTGTTCGCGGCCACCCACGACGAGAAGGCCGCGATCGGACCCATGCACCCGGGCCGCGTCGACGTCATCGCGGTCGGCGCGCTGGTCCTCCTCATGGTCATGGAGCGCGCGGGCGCGTCCGAGGTCGTCGTCAGCGAGCACGACATCCTCGACGGCATCGCCTGGCACACGGCCCTCGCGGGGGCGTAGCAGCGCGCGGGGGCCGCGCGGCTCCCTGGCGGCCGCCCCGCGCCTCAGCGCCGCGAAGGGCGCGACGCGTCCGGCCGGACCTCGTCCCGGCCGGGCGCCTCCGCCGCGCCACGGGCCTCCCCGGGCCGTGCGCCCTGCGGCGCAGCCACCCCCGCGGCCGGTTCGATCACGTGCGCCCGTCCCCACGCGCCCAGGGGTTCCAGGGCCGCGTTGAGGCTCACGCCGAGCGGGGTGAGGGAGTACTCGACGCGCGGGGGGACCTCGTCGTAGGCCTCGCGGTGGACGACGCCCGCGGCCTCCAGCTCGCGGAGGTGGGAGGCGAGAACCTTCTCGGTGATGCCGGGGATCAGCCGGCGCAGTTCGCCGAAGCGGCGGCGGGGGTGGTCGTCCAGGGCCCAGAGGACGAGCACCTTCCACTTGCCGCCGATCACGTCCATCGCCGCGTCGATCCCGCACACGTACGTCCCCGGCCGCCGTGCCGTCGCCATGTCCCGCCGCCCCCACCTGTTCGCTCACTCCGGGGTAACCACCCACTTCCAAGTGGGTACTTGAGCCCCCCGGACCCGTCGACGAGCCTAAACGGCATGACAGCACACGCCACTGGCAAGGCCCCGCTCACCCTCCTCGGACTCGGTGCCATGGGCGCCGCCCTCGCCCACGCCTGGCTGGACGCCGGCCACCCCGTCACCGTCTGGAACCGCACCCCCGGCCGTGCGGACGCGTTCGCCGACAAGGGGGCCGTCGTCGCCGCGAGCGCCGCCGAGGCGGTCGCCGCGAACCGGCTCGTCGTCACCTGCCTGCTCGACCACGCCTCCGTCGGCGACGCCCTGGACGGCGCCGACCTGGCCGGCCGCGACCTGGTCGACCTCACCACCGGCACCCCCGCCGACAGCCGCGACCGCGCCGCCTGGGCGGCGGGGCGCGGGGCACGGTTCCTGCACGGCGGGATCATGGCCGTGCCGCCGATGATCGGCGTCCCCGAGGCCGGCCCGTACGTCCTCTACAGCGGCTCCCCGGACGCCTTCGCCGAGCACGGGGACGTCCTCGCCGTCCCCGCCCGCGCGGTCCACGTCGGCGCGGACGCCGGCTTCGCCGCGCTCTGGGACGTCGCCCTGCTCAGCGCTATGCACGGCATGTTCTCCGGCATCACCCACGCCTACGCCCTGCTCCGCAAGGAGGACGTCCCGCCCAGGGACTTCGCCCCGCTGCTCGCCGACTGGCTGGTCGCGATGGCCCCGAGCGCCCACTCCATGGCCGAGCAGCTGGCGAGCGGCGACTACGCCAAGGACGTCGTCTCCAACCTGGCCATGCAGGTCGCCGGCAACGCCACCATGATCCGCACCGCCGAGGAGCAGGGCGTCTCCACCGCTCTCCTCACCCCGTACGCCGACCTCATGGCGCGGCGCCTCGCGGACGGCTTCGGCCACGAGGACACGGCCGGAGTGGTCGACCTGCTCATCGTCTGAGCTGGGCTTACCTCAGGTGAGCCAGGAATTCGCCTGGCTCGGACGGGCTCGGCTCACCCGGTGGAACGAACTTCGTGAAGTTCTTCACAAGGAAAACGCCGCCCGAGCCCCGCGGAGTGCCCCCGGATGGCCCCGTACGGGCGCGCGGGCACCCCGCGGGGCCGTACTGCCGTGCCGGGACGGTGTGTTGCCCCCTCGTGAACGGCGGGTCACACCGGCCGCCGCGCCCCCGAGAGGGGCAGCTCAGAAGGGGTGTCCAACGTGCCGGTGGGGCGCAGGGTTCCGCGCCGGGCCATGACCTGGGTCACGTGGGCCGCGCAGTGTAGCAGGGGGGTCAAGGATCCTTGTGAAGGGGCGCACGAGCACCGCCCCACGGGCAGGGGGATACTCGATGGCATGAGCACCACGGAGCGTCCCAGGATCCTCGTAGTAGGCGGTGGGTACGTAGGCCTGTACGCAGCTCGGCGCATCCTCAAGAAGATGCGCTACGCGGAGGCGACCGTCACGGTCGTCGACCCGCGGTCGTACATGACCTACCAGCCCTTCCTCCCCGAAGCCGCCGCCGGCAGCATCTCCCCGCGTCACGTCGTCGCGCCCCTGCGCCGCGTCGTGAAGGGCGCGGAGGTCCTGACCGGTCGGGTCACCACCATCGACCAGGACCGCAAGGTCGCCACCGTCGCGCCGCTGGTCGGCGAGGCGTACGAGCTGCCCTTCGACTACCTCGTCATCGCTCTCGGCGCGGTCTCCCGCACCTTCCCGATCCCGGGGCTCGCCGAGCAGGGCATCGGCATGAAGGGTGTGGAGGAGGCCATCGGCCTGCGCAACCACGTCCTGGAGCAGCTCGACAAGGCCGACTCGACGCAGGACGAGGACATCCGCCGCAAGGCGCTCACCTTCGTCTTCGTCGGCGGCGGCTTCGCGGGCGCGGAGACCGTCGGCGAGGTCGAGGACATGGCCCGCGACGCCGCGAAGTACTACACCAACGTGTCCCGCGAGGACATGCGCTTCCTGCTCGTCGACGTCGCCGACAAGATCCTCCCCGAGGTGGGTCCGGAGCTCGGCCGCTGGGGCAAGGAGCACCTGGAGAGCCGCGGCATCGAGGTCTTCCTCAAGACCGGCATGGACTCCGCCGTGGACGGCCACATCGTCCTCAACAACGGCCTCGAGGTCGACTCCAACACCCTGGTGTGGACCGCGGGCGTCAAGCCCAACCCGGCGCTCGCGCGCTTCGGCCTCCCGCTCGGCCCGCGCGGCCACGTCGACACCCAGACGACCCTCCAGGTCGCGGGCACCGACTACATCTGGGCCGCCGGCGACAACGCCCAGGTGCCCGACCTCGCCGCCCGCGAGGCCGGCGTGGAGAACGCCTGGTGCCCGCCGAACGCCCAGCACGCGCTGCGCCAGGCCAAGGTCCTCGGCGACAACGTCGTCTCCGGCATGCGGGGCTTTCCGCAGAAGGAGTACAAGCACGCCAACAAGGGTGCGGTCGCGGGCCTCGGCCTGCACAAGGGCGTCGCCATGATCGTCATGGGCAAGATGAAGATCAAGGTCAAGGGCCGGCTCGCCTGGTACATGCACCGCGGCTACCACGGCCTGGCCATGCCGACCTGGAACCGCAAGATCCGCGTCTTCATGGACTGGACCCTCGCGATGTTCCTCAAGCGCGAGATCGTCTCCCTCGGCGCGATGGAGACCCCGCGCGAGGAGTTCTACGAGGCCGCCAGGCCCGCCCCGGCCCCGGCGGTGGACGCCAAGGCCCCCGTGGCCCCCGGCGTCAAGGCGCCCGAGAAGGCCAAGGCGTCCTGACGACGCGGCAGTGAAGCCCGAAGGGGCCGCCCACCATCCGTGGTGTGGGCGGCCCCTTCGGGGTTTCGCGGCTCCCGCGCGCGGGCGCGGACGGGCTGCTACTCCGTCTTGATCGCGGTGAGCATGTTCAGCCGTGCCGCGCTGCGGGCCGGCCACAGCGAGGCGAGGACGCCGACGGCGGCCGCGAGGGCGAGGAAGACGCCGATCCGCTCCCACGGGATCACCAGGGTGTAGCCGGGGACCGACCCGGCGACCGTCTCGCCGATCGCCCAGGCGAGGAACGCGCCGAGCGTCACCCCGAGCACCGCGCCGAACAGCGCGATGACGACCGCCTCCACGCGCACCATCCGCTTCACCCGGCCGCGGTCCAGGCCGATCGCCCGCAGCATCCCGATCTCCTGCTGCCGCTCGAACACCGACATCGCCAGGGTGTTCACCACCCCGAGGACCGCGATGAGCAGCGCCATCCCGAGCAGCCCGTACATCAGGTTCAGCATCGTGTTGACCGCGCCGCCGAACATGTCGCGGATGTCCTGCTTGTCGAGCACGGTGACGGCCGGGTTCTCGCCGAGGGCGTCGACGAGCGCCTGCTCGTTCTTCGCGGACGGACCGCCGTCGGTGGTGACGTAGACCTCCGGGACGTACGCCTCGCCGTCGAGGTGCCGGTTCAGGGTGGCGGTGTCGAGGAGGACCGGCGAGAGGAACTCGTTGCCCTCGTAGGTGCCGCCGACGGTGATGCGGCCCTTCGTCCCGTCGGGGTACTCCACCGGCAGGGTGTCGCCCGTCCGCCAGCCGTTGCCCTTCGCGGTCTCCTCCGCGACGAGCGCCTGGCCCTTCGCGAGCGACGACGCCGAGCCCGAGCCGACCTCCAGGTTCAGGACCTTCCCCAGGTCCGCCCCGTGGACGCCCGAGACGGCGTGCCGCCCGCCGTCCAGCTCCACGTCGCCCGCCTGCTGCGGCGAGTACGCCGTGACGGCCGGGGACTTCGCCAGGGCGTCGACGGCGGAGGCGTTCAGCGGCATCCCGTTCGCCATGGTGACCATGTAGTCGGCGCGGATGTTGTCCGTCGTCATCCGGTCGATCGCCTGCCCCAGGGTGACGCCGAGCGTCGTGATGCCCGTGACGAGCGTCAGGCCGATCGCGAGCGCCGCCGCGGTGGCCCCGGTGCGGCGGGGGTTGCGGACCGCGTTGCGGGCGGCCAGGTTGCCCGACACCCCGAAGACGCGGACGAGCAGCGGCCGCACCAGCGCGACCGTCGGACGCGAGAGCAGCGGGATGAGCACGATCACCCCGACCAGGGCGAGGAACGCCCCGCCCGCGATCATCAACCGCCCGGTGTCGGACCCCTTCGACGCCCCCGCCGCGATCAGCGCGCCGCCGCCGAGGGTGATCACCGCGCCGATCGTGTTCCGCACGACCAGCGAGCGGACGGTCGCCGTCGCGTGGACGCTGCCCATCGCCGCCACCGGCGGGATCCTCGCCGCGCGGCGGGCCGGCAGCCACGCCGAGACCATCGTGATGACCACGCCGACCGCCAGCGCGGCCGCCACCGTCACCCAGCCGATCACCAGCGGCCCGTCCGGCACCTGCATCCCGAACGACGCCATCGCCGGCCGCAGCGCCGCCGCCAGGCCCACGCCGGCCGCGAAGCCGACCGCCGAAGCGACCGCGCCGACCACCAGCGCCTCGCTCAGCACCGACCGCGTCACCTGCCGGCGGGTCGCGCCGACCGCGCGCAGCAGCGCCAGCTCCTTCGTGCGCTGGGCCACGAGCATCGCGAACGTGTTGTAGATCAGGAACACGCCCACGAACAGGGCGATCCCCGCGAACGCGAGCAGCCCCTGCTTCATCGTCGAGAAGCCGGCCTCGATGTCCTTCGCCTGCTGCGCCGCCAGTTCCGCGCCCGTGCTCGCCGTGGCGTCCTCGGGCAGCGCCTTCCTCACCTCGGTGAGCAGCGCCGTGTCCGACGTCCCCGGCTCGGCGCCGATCGTCACCGCGTCGTAGTGCCCCGGCTCACCGAACAGCCGCTGCGCCTCCGCCGTCGAGAACAGCGACAGGCTGCCGCCCGCGCTCACCGCGCCGTCGTCCGTCGTGAAGACGCCCGACAGCGTGTACTCCTTCGCCGGCCCGTTCCCCGCGACCCGCACCCGGTCCCCGGTCCGGAAGCCGCCCTCCTGGGCCGTCCCCCGGTCCAGCGCCACCTGGTCGTCCTTCGCCGGCGCCCGGCCCGCGGTGAACTCCTCGTCCCCCGTCGGGCTCGCGTTGCGCCCGGCGTTCGACCAGCCCTCCCCGATCATCTTCCCGTCCCGGTCCGCCACCGCGGCGAACCCGCCCACCTGCCCGGAGGCCTCCCGCACCCCGTCGAGCCGGCCGAGCGCGTCCACCTCCGCCTGGCTCAGGCCCTTCCCGTCCCCGTCGTACTCGACGGCCACGGCGACGTCGTCATAGCTCTTCGCGGACTGGTTCTTGTAGGCGGTGCCCAGGGTGTCGGTGAAGACCAACGTGCCGGAGACGAACGCGACGCCGAGCATGACGGCGAGCACGGTCATCAGCAGCCGGGCCTTGTGCGCGAGGACGTTGCGCAAGGCGGTGCGGAACATGGGGTTTCTTTCTGGTGGGAGGGCGGGCGCTTCAGTGCCCTGGCAGAGGCGGAGGCCGAAAGCACATTTCAGTGCCCCGTCGGAGGCGGGAGGCCGAAAGAACTCAGCCCGGCGAGGGGGTACCCCCTGGTCCTTCAGACCTTGGGGGAGTTCGAGGCCGGAGGGCGCAGCCCGACACGGGGTGCAGGGGCGGAGCCCCGCGAGAGGGTTCGGGGCTTCACCCCGAAACCGTCAGCTGGTCCGACCCTTCGCGTCGAACGCCTTCATCCGGTCGAGCACCTGCTCGGCCGTCGGCGCGGCCAGCTCGTCCACGATCCGCCCGTCGGCGAGGAAGACCACCCGGTCCGCGTACCCCGCCGCGACCGGGTCGTGCGTGACCATCACGACCGTCTGCCCCATCTCGCGCACGGAGTTCCGCAGGAAGCCCAGCACCTCCGCCCCCGACCGCGAGTCCAGGTTCCCCGTCGGCTCGTCGCCGAAGATGATCTCCGGCCGCGAGGCGAGCGCCCGCGCCACGGCCACCCGCTGCTGCTGCCCGCCGGACAGCTCCGTCGGCCGGTGCGACAGCCGCCCCGAGAGGCCGACCATCTCGATGACCCGGTCCAGCCACGCCTTGTCCGGCTTCCGCCCCGCGATGTCCATCGGCAGCGTGATGTTCTCCAGCGCCGTCAGCGTCGGCAGCAGGTTGAACGCCTGGAAGATGAACCCGATCCGGTCCCGACGCAGCTTCGTCAGCTGCTTGTCCTTGAGGGAGCCCAGCTCGACGTCCCCGATCCGCACGGATCCCGAGGAGAACGAGTCGAGCCCGGCCACGCAGTGCATGAGGGTCGACTTGCCGGACCCCGAGGGGCCCATGATCGCGGTGAACTCCGCCGCCCGGAAGTCGACGGTGACGTCGTCGAGCGCGACCACCTGGGTCTCACCCGAGCCGTAGACCTTGCTCAGCTGCGAGGCACGTGCGGCCACGGCGGTGCTGCGCGCGGCGGGAGGGCTGGTGGTCGTCACGGGGACGCTCCGATCGGTACGGCGACGGGGACGCGCCGGGGTCCTCCGGCACCCCTCCATCGTCACGGCCGATCAACGTCCCGGAGTCAGCCCGCGCAACTGTTCCAGGGACCCCCTGCGGACGGACCCGGTCCGCCTTGTCTCCTCCTGCGGTATGACACCGACCCTGACACCGCTCGGCCGAGGCGCCGCCCGCAGTCCCCGCCGCGGGGACCGCCGGCCGGCCGCCGGACCCTCCTGACGGACCGGCCGGTTCCGGCCAATCATCGGACTTGGGGGAACCGTCCGTTCTGCTGATGGTCCCTCAGATGCACTGTAAAATAAGACAACATCGGTTGGACGTTCCGCCGTTCGGGGGATCTGTCCGGATAGGCTCTCCGTGCTGATGCGGGGCCTACGGCCTGCCCGGATGGTGGAATGCAGACACGGCGAGCTTAAACCTCGCTGCCCCTCCGTGGGCGTACGGGTTCGAGTCCCGTTCCGGGCACACCCGCCTTCCGCCGGGTTCCCGGCCCGCATTCCCCGTGCGTCCCTCCTTTTCGGCCGCGCCGCCCCCGGCCTCGCGCCCGCCCCGAACCGGGCAAAGCCCCCGTCCCGCGTCCCACCTGCGGACGAGCCGCCGGAAAGCCCTTGACGCGCTCTTTATGCGAGCCATACATTCCGCTCGCTTGGCCGAAACATGTCGTGCCTCCGACAGGAGGCACAGGGGAGGGACTCTCATGAACTGGTACCTGGCGGTACTGAAGAACTACGCGGGCTTCAAGGGGCGTGCGCGCCGCAAGGAGTACTGGATGTTCAACCTCATCAACGTCGTCGTCGCCCTGGTGCTGGGGGGTATCGGCTTCGCCATCGACCCGACCGTCGGCATGGCGCTGTACGGCGTCTACCTGCTCGGTACCTTGATTCCGTCGCTGGCCGTCCTGATTCGTCGTCTGCACGACACGGGCCGCTCCGGCGCCTGGTTCTTCATCGGCCTCGTACCGTTCGTCGGCGGCATCATCCTCCTCGTCTTCACCGCCACCGAGGGCACGCGCGACCACAACGCGTACGGCCCGGACCCGAAGGCCCAGCCCGCCCTCGTCTGACCGTCCACCCGGCCCCCAGGGGCCGCAGGAGCCGGGGCCGTGCCCGTCGCGCGCCCCGGCTCCTCGCCGTCGTGCCCGGCGTCACCCGTTCGGCGGTGGCGCCCGCATCGGACCCCGTCCGAGGCCGGAGGCCGCTTCCCCGGTCACGATCGCGGAAAGATCCTCCTCTGGCACTAGAGGGATTCCTTTGCATACCCATTACTCTTGAGTCAAGGCCGCATACGGCGGCCATGGAGGAGTGAGATGAGGAGCAGCAACCCGGTCTTCTCGCGACGGGGGTTCAGCCGCGACAACGGCGCCGCTGGGTTCAACGCGGCACCGCAGGCCGGGGGACCCGCTGTCGGGACGCAGGGCGGTAACCCGTACGCGCAGGCCCCGGCCGGCAACCCTTACGCCACGAACCCCTACGCCCAGGACGCCGCGCAGTACGGCGCCCCGCAGGCCCCCGCGCGCACCGGCGGGATGACGCTCGACGACGTGGTCAGCCGCACCGTGCTGACGCTCGGCACCGTCATCGTCTTCGCCGCGCTCGCCTGGGCCGTGCTGCCGGTCACGCCGACCAGCTACGGTCTGGCGATCGGCGCGGGGCTGGTCGCGTTCGTCCTGGCGATCGTGCAGTCCTTCAAGCGCAAGGCCTCGCCCGCGCTGATCCTCGGCTACGCGGCGTTCGAGGGTGTCTTCCTCGGCGTCGTCAGCGAGATGTTCAACAGCTACGCCCAGGGCGCGCCCTTCCAGGCCGTCGTCGGCACCTTCGCCGTCGCCGGCGCCACGCTGTTCGTCTACAAGCAGCGCTGGATCCGCGTCACCGCCCGCTACGCCCGCATCGGCATGGCCGTCGCGATCGCGTTCGTGGGCCTGATGCTCGTCAACCTGATCCTGGTCGTCACCGGGGTCGCCGACGAGGGCGGCCTGCGCGGCACCGGCCCGCTGGGCATCGCCATCGGGGTGCTCGCCATCCTGATCGGCGCCTTCTTCCTGACCCTCGACTTCAAGCAGATCGAGGACGGCATCGCCTACGGCGCGCCGAAGGACGAGGCCTGGCTGGGCGCGTTCGGTCTGACGCTGTCGCTGGTGTGGATCTACTTCGAGATGCTGCGTCTCGCGACGATCCTCGGCGGCAACGACTAGCGGCACCGTCCCGGGGCCACCGCCCCGGGACACGGGAAGGGCCCGTCCGGCATCGCGCCGGGCGGGCCCTTCCGCCGTACCCGGCCTCCTGCGCGGGCGGGCGCGCGGGGATCAGGCCAGCCGGCGGGCCGCCCGCCGCAGGTCGTGCTCGTGGATGATCGCCTTCGCGTGGCCGTACGCGAGGTTGTGCTCGGCGCGGAGCCAGCTCACCTTCTCGTCGAACCGCACGAGGGAGGGACCGTCGTCGACGGTGCGGAGCCAGTCGGAGATCTCACGACCGGTGCACTGGGGTATGCGGGAGAGGAGGTTGCGGTGGGTCTCGCGGGAGAACTCTTGGGACATCGGCGCCTCCGACGCTTCGTCGCGTGTCGTTGCCATGCTCGGTCGCCCGCCGCGGGTCGCCGCCCGCCGTGCCGGGAGCCTTCCCGACACCGTGCCGCAGCAACCGCGGGTTGGCAACCACCCCGGGGCAGCGCATAGGGTCGCGCTGTGCTCGATGTGACCCCGCTGTACGCCGCCGTGGAACGCTTCGCCGACCGGCTGCGGGCCGCCCCGCAGAGCCGCCTGGAGCGGCACGCCGCCGCCGAGGGCCTCGCGTTGGCGCGGGAACTGGCGCGCAGGGCGCAGCTGTTGGAGGAGCCGGGGGCCGAGCCCCGGGAGATGCCGGACGGCGGCCTGTTCGCCGCCGCCGACCAGGTCGCCGTCGCCGGGCGGGATCTGGCCGTCGCCCTGGAGAACGACCCGCGCGCGGACGAGGCCGCGCTGGCGGAGGCGGTCGCCCTGGTGGCCGACGCGACCGCGCGGGCGAAGATCTGACGCCGTCCGGCCTGCCGCCGTCCAGAACGAGGCGATCGTCTAGAACGAGGCGATGACCCGGTCCGCCAGGACGTACACGCTGTCGTCGCCGCACTCGAAGGTCAGGGCGTAGGCGCCCGAGACGCCCGAGCCGCCGAGCAGGACCGGGGTCCGGCCGTCGGACACGGCGGTGGCGAGCTTCTGGGCGGTCTCGTGGTGGCCGGGGGTCATGCAGAGCGTGGTGCCGTCGGCGAAGACGTACACGTCGAGCGTGCCCAGCGGGCCCGGCCGCACGTCGGCCAGGGCGGTGCGGTCGGCGGCGAGCTGCTCCAGGCGCGACACCGTGCGCTCGTGGTCGCCGACGGCGGGGGCGCGGGGGGACTGGACGGGGACGAAGTCGGGGTGCGAGGGGTGGCGGCGGCGGGCGGCGGCCAGCTCGGGGGAGTCCTCGGGGAAGTCGCCGGCGGCGTCGTGCGCGTCGGCGTCGTCCGCCTCCAGGTCGTTCAGGCCGAGCGCGTCGAGGCCGCGGGCGTCCAGGCGCAGCGCGTCCAGGGCGGCGGCGTCGAGGTCGACGGCGGTCAGGTCACCGGCGGCGTCGGCCTCCAGGCCCGCGAAGTCGGCCTGGCGCGGCAGGAAGAACGCGGCGTCGTCGACGCCGGGCAGGCCGCCGAGCAGGGAGGGGGCGTCCGCGGCGTCGCGGGCCTCCTGCGCGGCCCAGAAGGCGCGCGCCTCGGCCAGCTCGCGCTCCCGCTCGTCGGCGAGCGCGGCGGAGACGGCGGAACGTATCGCCTCCAGCGGCAGGTCGTCCTCGGCGGTGCGGGCGGCGGGTACGGCAGCGGTCCCGGCCGGCCGCTCGACGCGGTGGCCGGCGGCGAGGTCGGCGCGCAGCGCGGCGATCTGCCGGCGCAGACCGTGCACGGCGTACAGCGAGGCGGCGCCCACGGCCGTGACGGCGGCGGAGGCGAGCAGCAGGGCAAGAGGCATGGCGCTCACTGACGTACTCCCGAAGTGCTGATGACCGGCCCGAGCGGGGCGGGCGCGGTCGCATGTTCCCCGACTTCCTACCTCAGCTTGGCAAGCCCACCCCGCCGTTGTCAGTGCACAACGTCACAAAACGGGCAGGTAGTACGGCTCGGACCATCGGCCCGCCAGGGCCCTGACCTGCGCGGAAACGTTCCTGACCTGCGCAGACGTACTCCCCCAGGACCTTGGTCACATCCTGGGGGAGATTGGGTCACGAACCGGTGCGGGACCCCGCGGGGTCCCGTCGGGCGCGTGCTAGCTGAGGCGCTCGATGACCATGGCCATGCCCTGGCCGCCACCGACGCACATGGTCTCCAGGCCGAACTGCTTGTCGTGGAACTGGAGGCCGTTGATCAGCGTGCCCGTGATCCGCGCGCCCGTCATCCCGAAGGGGTGGCCCACCGCGATCGCGCCGCCGTTGACGTTGACCTTGTCGAGGTCGAGGCCGAGGTCCTGGTACGAGGGGATCACCTGGGCGGCGAAGGCCTCGTTGATCTCGGCGAGGTCGATGTCGCCGATGCCCAGGCCCGCCCGCTTCAGCGCCTGCTTCGACGCCTCGACGGGGCCGTAGCCCATGATCTCGGGGGAGAGGCCGGAGACGCCGGTGGAGACGATCCGGGCGAGCGGGGTGAGGCCGAGCTCGCGCGCCTTGGTGTCGCTCATGATGACGAGCGCGGCGGCGCCGTCGTTCAGTGGACAGCAGTTGCCGGCCGTGACCCGGCCGTCGGGGCGGAAGACGGGCTTGAGGCCCTGGACGCCCTCCAGCGTGACGCCGGCGCGCGGGCCGTCGTCCTGGCTGACGACGGTGCCGTCGGGGGTGGTGACCGGGGTGATCTCCCGCTCCCAGAAGCCGTTCTTGATGGCCTGCTCGGCCAGGTTCTGCGAGCGGACGCCGAACGCGTCCATCTCCTCGCGGGTCACGCCCTTGAGCCGCGCCAGGTTCTCCGCGGTCTGCCCCATCGAGATGTACGCGTCGGGCAGCAGGCCGTCCTCGCGCGGGTCGTGCCAGTCCGCGCCCTCGCTCTGCGCGACGGCCTCGGTACGGGCCTCGGCCTCGGCGAACAGCGGGTTGCGGGTGTCGGGCAGGCTGTCGGAGTTGCCCTTCGCGAACCGCGACACCATCTCGACGCCGGCCGAGATGAAGACGTCGCCCTCGCCGGCCTTGATCGCGTGCAGCGCCATCCGGCTCGTCTGCAGCGACGACGAGCAGTAGCGGGTGACCGTACAGCCCGGCAGGTGGTCCATCCCCATCTGCACGGCCACGATCCGGCCGAGGTTGTTCCCCTGCTCGCCGCCCGGCAGGCCGCAGCCCAGCATCAGGTCGTCGATGTCCTTCGGGTCCAGCTCCGGCACCTTCGCCAGCGCGGCCTGGATGATCGTCGCGGTCAGGTCGTCGGCCCGCAGGTCCTTCAGCGAACCCTTGAACGCGCGCCCGATCGGCGAGCGGGCGGTCGATACGATCACGGCTTCGGGCATCACGACGCTCCAGGGGGACGGGAATACGGCCTACGCCCGCAAGTTACCCGCCCGTACCCTGCGGGTCACGCGTGCGCGACTGTGACCCACCCCTCTTTTCTAAGCGCCCGCTCAGCCAGTGCCGGCGAGGCGGGGCCCCGACCCGGTCGGCCCCGTCCTGCGGCGAGCCCCGCCCCCGCGCTCAGTCCTTCGTTCGGAGGCGGAGGGCGTGGTGGTGGGGGGCGGGGGTGACGGCCTCCGGGGCGGGGAGCTGGCGGCGGCGGCGGCGCTTGAGGAGGGCGAAGGGGGCGCGGGGGTTGGGGGCGGGGGTGACCTCGGTGCCGCCTTCGGAGGCGGCCTGGGCCGCGGCGTGGGCGACGGGGAGGAAGCCCTCCGCGCGGGAGGCGTCGGGGCGGTCCTCCTCGGGCCAGAGGCCGAGGGAGGCGCAGAGGGTGGGCAGGACGGCCATCGCGGCGGTCGCGTAACCCTCGGCGGAGGGGTGGTAGTTGTCGGGGCCGAACAGCTCGCGCGGGTTCGCGGCGAACTCCGGTCCGAGCAGGTCCCCGAGCGAGACCGTCCGCGCGCCCTGCTCGACGGCGCCGATCGTCTGCGCCGCGGCGAGCTGGCGCGAGACGTGCCGGGCCAGCCACCGCAGCGGCTGGTAGACGGGCTCGATCGTGCCGAGGTCGGGACAGGTGCCGACGACGACCTCCGCGCCCGCCGTCCGCAGCCGCCGCACCGCGGAGGCCAGGTAGCGGACGGAGTCCGTCGGCGGCATCCGGTGCGTGACGTCGTTCGCACCGATCATGATGACGCAGACGTCCGGGAAGTGCTCGGGATCGGCGAGCAGCGCCGTGACCTGCTGTTCCAGCCGGTCCGAGCGCGCCCCCGACAGGGCCACGTTCCGCAGCTGCACCGGGCGCTCGGCGACCGCCGCGAGCCCGCCCGCGAGCAGCGCGGCCGGGGTCTGCCGCGGGCGGTGGACGCCCTGGCCCGCCGCCGTCGAGTCGCCCAGCATCGCCATCCGCAGGGGCGTCGCCGCGCCCGCCCACGACCAGCCGTACACCCCGTCCGCGCGGGGCGGGGGCGCGCCGAGCCCCTGGCCGCCCACCGTCCGCTTCGCCAGCTGCACCTCGGCCAGGACCAGGCCGATGCCCGCGGCACCGATCAGTCCGAGCCCGCCGCCCCCGTATGCGGCGCCGGCGGCGATCCGCCGCGCCATCCTCGCCCTCGACACAGTCCGAGCCAGCCCTTCGTCGCCATCGGAAGCCCACGGCGGCCCGTCCTCGCGGGGCGGTCGCCGTCGGTCGCCCGTACAAGGACTCCTTGCCCCGTCCGCCGGGCCGCCCAATCCCCCGCGACCGAGACGGTGCCGGACCGGGGGGACGGTGTCACACGACCGGCGGGCGCGGGGGCGCGCGACCGGGGCACGCCCCCCCGCGGGCGGCCCGCGGCCGCCACCGCCGCACCCCGGCGGGGCCGCTCGGTCTACCCTGTCCGCACCATCACGGAGAATCCGGAGACAACGGTGCAATTCCACGACTCGATGATCGACCTCATCGGCAACACCCCGCTCGTGCGCCTCAACAGCGTCACCCAGGGGCTCCAGGCGACCGTCCTGGCCAAGGTGGAGTACTTCAACCCGGGCGGCTCGGTCAAGGACCGGATCGCCGTCCGCATGATCGAGGCCGCGGAGGCGTCGGGCGCACTCAGGCCCGGCGGCACCATCGTCGAGCCGACCAGCGGCAACACCGGGGTCGGGCTCGCGATCGTGGCCCAGCGCAAGGGCTACAAGTGCATCTTCGTCTGCCCGGACAAGGTGTCGCTCGACAAGATCAACGTGCTGCGGGCGTACGGGGCCGAAGTCGTCGTCTGCCCGACGGCCGTCGCCCCCGAGCACCCGGACTCCTACTACAACGTCTCCGACCGGCTGGTCCGCGAGACGCCCGGCGCATGGAAGCCCGACCAGTACAGCAACCCGGACAACCCGCGCTCGCACTACGAGACGACCGGCCCCGAGCTGTGGGAGCAGACCGAGGGCCGGATCACGCACTTCGTGACGGGCGTCGGCACCGGAGGCACGATCAGCGGCACCGGGCGCTACCTGAAGGACATCAGCGACGGCGCCGTGCGGGTGATCGGCGCGGACCCCGAGGGCTCGGTCTACAGCGGCGGTTCGGGCCGGCCGTACCTGGTCGAGGGCGTCGGCGAGGACTTCTGGCCGTCGGCGTACGACCGCGGGGTGGCGGACGAGATCGTCGCCGTGTCGGACAAGGACAGCTTCCAGATGACGCGCCGGCTGGCCCGCGAGGAGGGGCTGCTCGTCGGCGGCTCCTGCGGGATGGCCGTGGTCGCGGCGCTGCGGGTGGCGGAGGGGCTCGGCCCCGACGACGTCGTGGTGGTGCTGCTCCCGGACAGCGGGCGCGGCTACCTCAGCAAGATCTTCAGCAACGAGTGGATGGCCGGGCACGGCTTCCTGGAGGACGAGAGCGAGTCCGCGCGGGTCACCGACGTGCTCGTCCGCAAGCAGGGCGAGCTGCCGTCGCTGGTGCACATGCACCCGGAGGAGACGGTCGGCGAGGCGATCGAGGTGCTGCGGGAGTTCGGCGTCTCGCAGATGCCCGTCGTGAAGCCGGGCGCGGGGCACCCGGACGTGATGGCGGCGGAGGTCGTCGGCTCGGTGGTCGAACGGGAGCTGCTCGACGCGCTGTTCGCGAAGCGGGCGTCGCTCGGCGACCCGCTGGAGAAGCACATGAGCGCGGCCCTGCCGCAGGTCGGCTCCGGCGAGCCGGTCGCCGTGCTGATGTCCGTGCTGGAGAAGGCGGACGCGGCGGTCGTGCTCGTGGAGGGCAAGCCGAAGGGCGTCGTCAGCCGCCAGGACCTGCTGGCGTTCCTGGCCGAGAAGAGCTGAGGGCCCTGGGCGGCGGCGACGGGTGAGTCCGGGGCTGCGTGAACGCGCGACCCCGCACCCGTGCCCGGCCCGCACGGCCCCTGCCCGGTCTCCGGCAGCGCGCGAGCGCGGCGCGGCTGCGGACTTCGCGGAAAAGGTACGTTCGCGTCACGCGCTCGCAGCACCGGCTTAACACGGCACCGGCACAGTAGTGGATGTCGGCAGGGCAGGGAGCGGCTCCCCTTCCCTTCCGGCACCGATACGGCGACCAGGACTGACGGAGCGGCTCCCGGAACTCCATGGACGCCAGGGCGTGTGAGGTCGGCTCAGAACCGGCCCGCGTCCCCTCGCGGGGGCCGCCGTCGTCCCGCCCCCCTGGTCCGCCAGGGGGTGCGGCGGCCCCCGCGATCATCGGTCCCCGGGCCCGCGGCCCTCCGGCCGCCGCCCCGCCGCCCCCACTCCTCAGCCCTCCCAGTCGGACTCCCGACGCCGCCTGCGCGCCCACGGCCTCGCCGCGTTCACCGCGTTGACGCCGACGATGCCGAGCCAGGCGATGAACAGGCCGCCGGTTCCCGCGTTCACCACCGCGATCGCGGAGAGCGGGATCGCGAGGATGAGGGAGACCATCGCGAACCCGAAGCGCTCGGCGAAGCTGCCGAAGCCGTCGTCGGGCCGGGCGGGGGAGCGCCCGCGCGAGGCGGACATCTGCTGTTCGGCGACCTGGCGGCGGACGCGGCGCTCGACGACGCCGTCGAGCCGCTGCTCCACCTTCTCCAGGAAGGAGTCGACGAGCGCGGAGTCGTACTCCTCGCCCAGGTCCCTGCGCGCACGCAGGGTCGCGTCGAGCTCCTTCTTCAACTCCGCGTCGGTGCGTGTGGTGTCCATAGCCCGACGGTACGGAGCGGCGGGGTGCGGCACATTGGGGATAACCCCCGGATCCGTCGGGGGAGCGACCCCCGGATTTCCCAGGGGCGCGCGGCTACCCCTTCGCGAGCCCCTTCTTCCTCAGCCAGTCCTCGGCGACCTGGTCGGGGTCCTTCTTGTCCTGGTCGACGAGCCGGTTGAGCTCGGTGAGGTCGTCGGTGGTCAGCGCCGAGCCGAGGCGGGCGAGCGCCTTGCGGACGCGGGAGTCGGACTTGCGGTCGGCGATGAGGGGGAGGATGTGCTGGCCGGGGATGAGGTTCTTCGGGTCGGCGAGGACCACCCAGTCCTCCTTGCCGAGGTCGGCGTCGGTGGTGAAGACGTTGGCGATGTCGACGTCGCCCTTGCGCAGCGCGCCCTTGACCAGCGGTCCGGAGGAGTCGAGGGCCTTGAACTCCTTCAGCTCGACGCCGTACTCGTCCTTCAGGCCGACGACGCCGACGACGCGCTTCTTCAACTCGGGGGCACCGCCCAGGACCAGCTTGCCGTTGTGCTTCGCGAGGTCGGCGAGGGACTTGAGTCCGTACTTCTCGGCGGTCTCGCGGGTGACGGCGAAGGCGTCGGAGTTCTCCGCGACGCCGTAGGACAGCACCTGGAGGCCGTTCGGCAGCACCATGGTGAGGGCGTTCTGCATCTCGCCCTCCTCGGTCGCCCTGGACTTCGGGTCCAGGTAGTGCAGCAGGGCCCCCTGGTACTCGGGCAGGAGGTCGATGTCGCCGCCCTTGAGGGCGGGGACGACGATCTCGCGGGTGCCGAGGTTCGGCCGGACGGTGGCGTCGACGCCGTCCGCCTTCAGGACGCCGGCGTAGAGGTAGCCGAGGACCTGGTTCTCGGTGAAGTTGGCGGTGCCGATCGTCAGGCCGCCCTTGCTGCTTCCGCCGCCGCCCGCCGAACCACCGCCCTCCAGGCTGGTGATGCCGCTGCTGCACGCGGCGAGCGCGGGGACGGACGCGCCGGCGAGCAGGCCGCCGAGGAGAGTCCTGCGGTTCATGGTCATCAGAGGTCCTTCTGGAGGGGCTTCGTTCCGTGGGAGACGATGCGGAGACGGACGAACAGGGGGCACGTGTCACGCGATCAGGCGGTCGCGGGACCGGCCGGTCGCGTGATCACCCGGTCACGCGGTCCGCGACGCCGCGGACCGCTCCTTGAGCCCGCGCGGGACGACGGCGCGCTGCACGGCGGCGAGCAGCAGGTCGAGGGCGACGGCGACGAGTGCGACGAGCACCGCACCGCCGAGTACCTGCACGAGGTCGCGCTGGGCGAGACCGTCGAACACGTAGCGGCCGAGGCCGCCGAAGCTGACGTACGCGGCGACGGTGGCCGTGGAGACCACCTGGATCAGCGACAGGCGCAGACCGGTCATGATCAGGGGGAGCGCGAGCGGCAGCTCGACCTGCCACAGGACCTGGCGGCCGCGCATCCCCTGGCCGCGCGCGGCGTCGCGGACCTCGGGGTCGACGGCGGACATGCCGGCGTAGGTGTTGGTGACGATCGCGGGGACCGCGAGGACGACCAGGGCGACGTAGACCGGGACCATCGACAGGCCGCCGATCAGGAACACCAGGACGACCAGGCCGACGGTGGGCAGCGCCCGGCCGAACGAGGACAGGTTGATCGCCAGGAACGCGCCGCGGCCCGTGTGCCCGATGAGCAGGCCGATCGGCAGGGCGATCGCGGCGGCGATCACGGTGGCGAGCAGCGAGTACTGCAGGTGCTCCAGGAGCCGGTGGCCGATGCCCTCGGGGCCGGTCCACTGCTCGCCGCCGACCAGCCAGGCGCCGAGGTCCGAGAAGAGTTCGTACATCAGGCACGCCCCTTGGCGCCGGAACGGGAGCGGCCGCGCGTCCAGGGCGTGGCCGCGTACTGGAGGGCGACCAGGGCCGCGTCGGCGATCAGCGCGAGGAGGAGGGTGAGCACGACGCCCGCGATGACGGGGGTGGCGAAGTTGCGCTGGAAGCCGTCGGTGAAGAGCTGGCCGAGGCCGCCGTCGCCGACGTAGGTCGCGACGCTGACCAGGGAGATCGACATGACGGTCGCGATGCGGACGCCGGCCATGATGACCGGCAGGGCGAGCGGCAGCTCGACGGTGAGCAGCCGCCGCAGCGGCTTGGTGCCCATGGCGGTCGCCGCCTCCTTGGTGCGGTCCGGGACGGCCTCCAGGCCCTCGACGGTGTTCCGCAGGAGAACGACGAGGGTGTAGATCGTCAGGCCGATGACGGTGGTCGTACGGGTGAGGCCGGAGACCGGGAGGAGCAGCACGAAGACCGCGATGGACGGGATCGTGAACAGCACGTTCGACAGGCCGAGCAGCAGTCCGCGCAGGGGGCGGACGCGCTGGGCGACGACGGCCGCGGGGATCGCGATCAGCAGGCCGAAGAAGACGGCGGAGAGGGCGATCCGCAGGTGCGTGAGGCTCAGGGTGAGGAGGTCGGAGGTGTGGTCGGCTATCCACGACCACTCGACCGTCACCGGGCGGCCTTGTCGGTCGACGGGGCCGGTGCGGATCCGCTCGCGCGGGGCGTCGGGACGGGTTCGCCGGCCGGCGCCTCGGGGCGGGCGGTGTCGGGGGTGCGCGCCTCGGTGTGGCTGCGGCCGGCCGCCTCGTGGATCTCCTCGCGCCGGGTGACGCCCGTCAGCGCTCCGCCCGCGTCGACCCGGGCCACCAGGCCGGCGGGCGAGGCGAGGGACTCGTCGAGCGCGGCGAGCAGCGAGTCGCCGTCGCCCAGGGGGCGGAGCGCGAGGACCGGTGCGTCGGCCCCGGCGTGGGTGTCGCGCCAGCCGACGGGGGCGCGGGCGTCGTCCAGGACGAGCTGCCAGCGGCCGCCCTCGGGGGCGGGTGCCTGGGGGAGCCCGGCGAGGGTGGAGAGCGAGAGCAGCTTCAGGCCGCGCTCCGCGCCGAGGAAGTCGGCGACGAAGGAGTCGGCGGGCCGGGCGAGCAGCTCGGCGGGCGCGGCGCACTGCACGAGGTGGCCGCCGGTGCGGAAGACGGCGATCCGGTCGCCGAGCCGGACGGCCTCGTCGATGTCGTGGGTGACGAAGGCGATGGTCTTGCCCAGGTCCTTCTGGAGCCGCAGCAGCTCGTCCTGGAGCTGGGTGCGGACCACCGGGTCGACCGCGCCGAACGGCTCGTCCATGAGGAGCACCGGCGGGTCGGCGGCGAGCGCCCGGGCCACGCCGACGCGCTGCTGCTGGCCGCCGGAGAGCTGGTGCGGGTAGCGCTTGCCGACCTCGGCGGCGAGTCCGACCGTCTCCAGGAGCTCCGCGGCGCGGGCCCGTGACTTCCTGCGCCCCCAGCCGAGCAGCACCGGGACGGTGGCTATGTTGTCGAGGACGGTGCGGTGCGGGAAGAGGCCGGCCTGCTGGATGACGTAGCCGATCCCTCTGCGCAGTTCGGCCGCGTCCTGTTCGAGGACGTTCCTCCCGCCGACGCGGATGGTGCCCGAGGTCGGGTCGACCATCCGGTTGATCATGCGGAGCGTGGTCGTCTTGCCGCACCCGGACGATCCCACGAGCACGGTGATGCCGCCCTCGGGCATGTCCAGGGTGAGGTCCTGGACCGCTGTGGTGCCGTTCGGGAAGCGCTTGTTCACTTGCTGGAATTCGATCATCAGCCGTCCCTTGCCGGTCCTGCATACAGTCATGCAGAGTTCTCGGTGGCTGAATAATTTGTCAATGGCACGGTGTCAGAACCCAGGTCATCCGTGTCCGAGGGACAGGATGAGCCGACCCCGAAGGGAGGATTCGACCCATGATGTCGTCTCGCATGCCGGACAGCCGGACCGGCCCCACTGGCATCGTCGTCCTCGACGGCCGGAGTCTTCCGGTCGCCGACGTCGTACGTCTGGCCGACGGCGCCGCTCGACCCGTACCCGGAACCGAGGCGCTCAAGCATGTCGAGACGTCCTGGGACACCGCGCGCGAGCTGGCCCGGGCCGGGCGGGTCTACGGCCGCTCCACCGGCGTCGGCGCGAACCGCACCGAGGACGTCCCCTCCGAGGCCGCCGCCGACCACGGGCTGCGGCTGCTGCGCTCGCACGCCGGGGCGATCGGCGAGGAGCTGCCCGCGCGGCAGGTCAGGGCGATGCTCGCCGTCCGCGCGAACCAGCTGCTCGCGGGCGGGGCGGGGCTGCGGCCCACGGTCGTCACCGCGCTGTGCGAGGCGCTGGAGTCGGGCGCGTACCCGCTGGTGCACGCCTTCGGGTCGGTCGGGACCGGCGACATCGCGCCGCTCGCCCAGCTCGGGCTCGCCCTCGCCGGCGAGCACCCCTGGCGGGGCGCCGGCCGCCCGCCCGCGCCGCAGCCCCTCGACAACAACGACGCGCTCGCCCTGATCAGCAGCAACGCGCTCACCCTCGGCCAGTCCGCGCTCGCCCTCGACGAGCTGCGCCGGCTGATCCTGGCCACCCAGGTCGTCGCCGCGCTCTCGCTGCTCGCGGTCGACGGTTCCTACGAGGCGTTCGCCGAGCCCGTCCACGCGGCCCGTCCGCACCCCGGCTCGGTCGCCGTCGCGGCGCGCTCGCGGCGGCTGCTCGGCGCCCCGGAGCGGCCCACCCCGCCGCTCGGCCGCATCCAGGACCCCTACGGCTTCCGCTGCGTGCCGCAGATCCACGGGCCGGCGCACGACGCCGCCGACGCCCTGGAGCGCACGCTCGCCGTCGAGCTGAACGCCGCCGCCGAGAACCCGCTGATCTGCGCCGAGGACCGGGCGGCGTACCACCACGGCGGGTTCTACCTGGCGCAGCTCGCGCTCGCCCTCGACCAGTTCCGGCTCGCACTCGTGCAGACCGCGCGGCTCTCCAGCTCGCGGCTCTCGGCGCTGAACGAGCCGGCCTTCACCCGCCTCAGGCCGTTCCTCGCCGACCACGAGGCCGCGTCGTCGGGGATCATGATCCTGGAGTACGCCGCGGGGGCCGCGCTCGGCGAGCTGCGCTCGTTCTCCGCGCCGGCGTCGCTCGGCCACGCGGTGCTCTCCCGGGGCGTGGAGGAGCAGGCGAGCTTCGCCTCGCTCGCCGCCCGGCAGACGCTGCGCGCGGCCGATCCGTACCGCCTGGTCGTCGGGTGCGAGCTGGTCGCCACCGTACGGGCGCTGCGCCAGCGCGACCTGCGGCCCGATCCGGAGCTGCCGGTCGGGCGGGCGTTCGCGCTGGCGGAGGAGGTCCTCGACCCGGACCCGACGGACCGGCCGCTGACCGATGATGTGACGGCGGCGGCCGCGCTGCTCGACCGGTTCACGGAGCTGTAGGGGCGGGATCATGGGATGTTTCGGCAGAAGGCCAGGCGAGGGGGCGACGGGTGACGGGGTCGAGTGACGCGCAGGCGGCGAGGCTGCAGCAGCTCTTCGAGGGGCGGCGGCTGACGCCGACCCAGCGGCGGATCGCGCACTGCATGGTGCGGCGGGCCGCGGACGCGCCGTTCCTGTCCAGCGTCGAGCTGGCCGAGCTCGCGGGCGTCAGCCAGCCGTCGGTGACCCGGTTCGCCGTCGCGCTCGGCTTCGACGGCTACCCGGCGCTCCGCCGGCACCTGCGCGAGGTGGCGCCCGCCGCCCCGGCCACGGGCAAGGAGGCGCTGAACGAGTACCAGCAGGCCGTGCACGCCGAGATCGAGAACCTGCGCCACCTGTCCGGGCTGCTCGACGACACCGGACCGGTCGAGGAGGCGGGCCGGCTGCTCGCCGACTCGCCGGTGCTGCCCGTGCTCGGGCTGCGGGCCGCGTCCTCGCAGGCCCGCGGGTTCGCGTACTTCGCGGCCAAGGTGCACGGCGACGTCCGGCTGCTCGACGAGGGCGGCAGCATGCTCACCGACCGCATCGACGCGGCCCGGGCGGCGGGCGCGCGGACGCTGCTCTGCTTCGCGCTGCCCCGCCACCCGCGCGAGGTGGTCGAGGCGCTCGCGTACGCGCAGGGCGCCGGTCTCACGGTGGTCACCGTCGCCGACTCGGCGTTCGCGCCGGTCGCCGCGCACAGCGACCTGCTGATCCCGGCGGCCGTCGGCACCGGGCTCGCCTTCGACACGGCGTGCGCGCCGATGCTGCTCGGACGGGTGCTCCTGGAGACGATGTGCGACGGGCTGCCGCTGGCGCAGGCCCGGCTCGAGGAGTTCGACGCGCGGGCGGCGGCGCGGGGGCTGTTCGCGGAGTGAGCGGCCGGCGCGGGCTCCGCCGGGACGAGGGCAGCCCAGAAGGGGGCGCGGGCGTCCGGAGGGGAAGCGGTCAGACCGGTGTGGGGACGCGGACAGCCCGAAGGTGACGCGAACAGCCCGGAGGGGGCCGCCGGGGCGGCCCCCTCCGGGCAAGGGGTCGGGTCCGTCAGAGCTCCAGGTCCGCCTCGATCTTCTTCAGCTGGTGCCGGGCCATCGCCAGGTTGGACCGGTTCTTGTCCAGCGCCAGGTAGAGGAAGAGGCCGTTGTGGTTGCGGCCCTTCAGGAGCCGGATCAGGTGGTACTGCGTGCCGAGGGTGATGAGGATGTCCTCGATCTCGTCCTTGAGGCCGAGCTGCTCCATGGTGCGGACCTTCGCGCGCACCACGTCGGTGTTGCCGGCCGCGGCGACCTGCAGGTCCAGGTCCTTCCCGCCGCCGATGGTGCCCAGCGCCATGCCGCTGGTGTAGTCGACGAGGGCCGCTCCGACGGCGCCGTCGATGACGGTCGTGGCTTCCTTGAGGATCGTCTCGGTGTTGGCCATGAGAGTCGCACTCCCTTTCCTTCTGCTGCGTTGCGTGGTGGTCGTGTTCGACGTCCTGCTGGTGGCCCGGCCGGTCGCGGCCGGGCGGCGTGGGGGAGTCGTGGGGGTCATCGGTCAGACGTTCTCGTGTCGTTCCAGCGCGCCGTCGACCAGCTGGCCGATGCGCGCGCTGGACCTGCGGGCCTCCAGGTGGAGCCGGCCGACGTTGATCCGGGGCTCCGCGAGGAGCGTGAGCACCGCGGTCGAGCCCGCGGCGTAGGTCGCCACGTACCCGTCGTCGCCGCGGACCAGGAGCTCCTTGAACGAGCCCTGGCCGGTGGCCTCGGCGAGCCGCAGGGCGACCCCGAGGGCCGCGGCGGTGAGCGCGGCCACCCCCTCGGCCTGGACCGGGGCCGCGTCGTGGGCGAGCACCAGTCCGTCGGTGCTGGCCGCGAGCGCGCCGGTCAGCTGCGGGACCCGGGCCCGCAACCGTCTGAGCTCGCCCAGAACGTCGGCCTCCGCCGTCATGAACTGCCTCCTCTCCAGCTCTCGCCGCTCCAGCTGGCGGCTCTCGGCGCGCAGCCGTAGCGCGCGCCTCATGACGGTGATCGGACGGCCCGGGGGACGGAGCGGTGGGTCACAGGCTTGCCTCCAGTGCGTCGCGGAGCCGGCGGAGCAGGGCGATGTCGGGGTCGCCGTGGAAGTCGGAGACCCAGGCGGGGAGTTCGGGCGCGGTCGGCACCACTGCCTCGACGGGGGTCTCGACGAGCCCGGCCGCGGCGAGCCTGCGCACCTCGATCAGGGTGTTGAACGCCGGCCGGCCGAGCGCCCAGGCGAGCCCGGCGGGCGTCCGGACGCCGTCCGCGAGCTCGAGCAGCGTGCGCTGGCGGCGGGTGACGGGCTGCCCGGGCGCGGGGGTCCGCGGCACGACGGGCGCGGTGTCGACGGCCGGGTAGGGCCACACGGAGTCGAGCAGCGCCCGCCGCCGGCGGGCCTCGCGCTCCACGGTGAGGGCGGGCACGGGGTGCACGGAGCCGAGCCAGTGGGCGACGCCGTAGCGGAAGCGGGTCGGGCCGCTGCCGGGGGCGAGGGCGAAGAAGGCGGCGTCGAACAGCGCGCCGAGGTGGCAGATCTCCAGCTCGCCGCCGCCGAGGCGGCCCTGGTCGACGAGGAAGCGGGCCACCTCCCGCTGAGCGCCGGCCCGTTCCACGGCCTCGTCCCAGTCGGAGCGGGCGAGCCGGCCCTCGGCGGTCAGCAGCACGTCGAGTCCGGGGGCGGCGGGGCTCTCGGCGTGCACGACCTGGCCCTCGACCAGGTAGAGGGTGCCGTAGTCGCGCAGAAGGACGCCGGTGGCGCGCTCCTCGGCGAGCCGGACGAGCATGGGGGAGACGGTCACGGAGGACGTCACCCGGGCGTTGCCCGGGGAGGGCGCGGGGCCGGGGTTCGGTACCGGTCCCGGCCGGTGGCGCGGCATCGGCCCGGGGGCGGATCCTTGCGCGGGTATCGCGTTCAGCGCGGTCAGCGCGGAGATCGGGGTCATCCGAGGGCCAGCCTCTCGGCGAGATCGTGCAGGCGTATCCGGGCCAGGGCGAGGTTGCCCAGGTCGCGGTCGAGCCAGAGATGGAGGAAGACGCTGCTGTCGAAGGTGGTCTCGACGAAGCGCATCACGTGGTAGCCGGTGCGGGTGGTGACGATCAGGTCCTCGACGGGCAGGCCCTTCGCCGGCGCGTCGCCGCCGGCGGGGTCCGCCCCGGCGTCGCCGACCCAGGGGTCGTCGGGGGCGAAGGAGGCGTACTCGGCTGCCATGCGGGCGAGTTCGGCGGTCTCGGCGGCGGTGGCCTCGTGGTCCCCGCCGGGCGCCTCGCCGGTGGTGCCCAGGGCGAGCCCGCTGGTCCAGTCCACGATCGCGGCACCGCGTGCGCCGGGCAGTCCCATGGCCTGAAGCAGACACTCGTCGATTCCGGGCACGCGGTCTCCCCTCCCCCGTCTCGGCATGCGGTGGTGCGGTGGCGCGGCGCTGTGCCGCAGTGACGAGGAGATTACGTAACGTGCGCGCAAGGAGGGACCGTTCTGGCATTTTCCAGCGGAATGTGCCCGAGAGCGACGCTTGTTGCACGAGAAACGACCCCTTCCTTTCGTTTCAGGAAGGGGTCGTGACTGTTCTTGACCGTTTGGCGATCAGGGGGAGGCGTCAGGCCTCTGGAGCCCCATCCTCACCGCGAGCCTTGAGGACGAGCTTGTTCACCGCCCACAGGGCGATTCCGATGAGGAGCAGCACTCCGGCGCGGATGTAGACGTCGGCCGGCCGGTCCGCCAGCGGGCTGGCGAGCACCAGTGCCGTGATCGCTCCGAGCACGGGAAGGGCCGTAGGTGTCCGGAAATGGTCGTGGTCGACAGGATCGCGGCGCAGGACGAGCACGGCGACGTTGACCACGGCGAAGACGCAGAGCAGCAGGAACGACGTCGTGTCGCCGAGCCCGGCGATCTCACCGGTCGACACCAGGCCGATCGCGAGCACGGAGACGAAGACGATCCCGACCCAGGGGGTGCGCCGCTTTGCGAGGACCTTGCCCATCGCGCGGGGCAGGATGCGCTCGTTGGCCATGCCGTAGCAGAGCCGCGAGGCCATCATGATGTTGATCAGCGCGGAGTTGGTCACCGCGAACAGGGCGATCAGCGCGAAGAGCTTCGGCGGGAAGTCGAGCCCGCCGACCTTCACCACCTCGAGCAGCGGGCCGCTGGACTTCTCCAGGTCGCGGTAGTCGACCAGCAGCGAGGAGACCAGCGCGACGAGGACGTAGACGGTCCCGGTCACCGCGACGCCGACGAAGATCGCGCGGGGGAAGGTGCGGGTGGGGTCCTTGGTCTCCTCGGCCATGTTCACCGAGTCCTCGAAGCCGACGAAGGCGAAGAAGCCGAGTGCGGTGGCGCCCAGGATGCCGGTCATCAGGGCGAAGCCGGTGCCGCTCGTGTGGAAGTCGATCAGGCGCGACGGCTCGCCCTCGCCGTTGAGCACGGCGTACGCGCCGATGGCGAGGATCACGACCAGTCCGGTCAGCTCGACGACCGTCAGGACGACGTTGGCCTTCACCGACTCCGACACACCGCGCAGGTTGAGCGCGGCGAGGGCCAGGATGAAGAGGATCGCCACGAGGGTCGCGGGCACGGCGTCGGTGAACTCGGTGAAGTAGTCCCCGCTGAACGCCCGGGCCGCCGCGCTGGCCGAGGAGAGGCCCGAGCACATGACCATGAAGGCGACGATGAACGTCAGGAACGGGACCTTGAACGCTTTCTGCGTGTAGAGCGCGGCCCCGGCGGCCTTCGGGTACTTGCCGACCAGCTCGACGTAGGACGCGGCGGTCAGGATCGCGACCACGAAGCCGATCAGGAACGGCAGCCAGAGCGGTCCGCCGACCTTGCCGGCCACCTTGCCGGTGGTGGCGTAGATGCCGGTGCCGAGGATGTCGCCGATCACGAAGAGGATCAGGAGTTTGGGGCCGAGGGCGCGTTTGAGGGGTGTCTCGTCCTGGCCCGGCGCGGTCGCCGGCCCGTCGGTCGTGGTCACAGGTTCCTCCCCGTGGTCGGTTCGGTGGCTCGTGTGCCCAGGTGATGAGGGCTCTCGTGCCCAGGTAAGCGGAGGTTGAAGCCGTGCGGCGGGATCGCCTCGCCGACCGACCGCACGCCGCTGTTGACTACATCTATTCACGCCGACAGACTGTGAATATCTGAGTGCACATTCGAGCCGACGTCCCAGGAGGCCGCCGCATGTCTGGACCCCGCCCCGTACGCGCGCCGCGCGGCACCGCACTGAGCGCCCTGGGCTGGCAGCAGGAGGCCGCCCTGCGGATGCTCCAGAACAACCTCGACCCCGAGGTGGCCGAGCACCCCGACCAGCTCGTCGTCTACGGCGGCACCGGGAAGGCCGCCCGCGACTGGCGCTCCTTCGACGCCATGGTCCGCACGCTCAGGACGCTGAAGCAGGACGAGACCATGCTGGTCCAGTCCGGCCGCCCCGTCGGCGTCATGCAGACCCACGAGTGGGCGCCCCGGGTCCTGATCGCCAACTCCAACCTGGTCGGCGACTGGGCGAACTGGGAGGAGTTCCGCCGCCTGGAGGCGCTCGGCCTGACCATGTACGGCCAGATGACGGCCGGCTCCTGGATCTACATCGGCACCCAGGGCATCCTCCAGGGCACCTACGAGACGTTCGCCGCCGTCGCCGCGAGGAAGTTCGGCGGGTCGCTGGCCGGGACGATCACCCTGACCGCCGGTCTCGGCGGCATGGGCGGCGCGCAGCCGCTCGCCGTCACCATGAACGACGGGGTCGCGATCTGCGTCGACGTCGACCCGCGGGCCATCGAGCGCCGGATCGAGCACCGCTACCTGGACGTGCGCGCCGACTCCCCGGAGCACGCCCTCCAGCTCGCCGTCGAGGCCCGGGACGCCCGCCGGCCGCTGTCGATCGGACTCCTCGGGAACGCGGCGGAGGTACTGCCCCGGATGCTCGCCGAGGGCGCCCCGATCGACATCGTCACCGACCAGACCTCGGCGCACGACCCGCTCGCCTACCTCCCCGTCGGCGTCGACTTCGACGACATGGCCGCCTACGCGGCCGAGAAGCCCGCCGACTTCACCCTGCGCGCCCGGGAGTCGATGGCCCGGCACGTCGAGGCGATGGTCGGCTTCATGGACGCCGGCGCGGAGGTCTTCGACTACGGCAACTCCATCCGGGGCGAGGCGCAGCTCGCCGGGTACGGGCGCGCCTTCGACTTCCCCGGCTTCGTCCCCGCCTACATCCGGCCGCTGTTCTGCGAGGGCAAGGGCCCGTTCCGCTGGGCGGCGCTGTCCGGCGAGGCGTCCGACATCCACAAGACGGACCAGGCGCTCCTGGACCTCTTCCCCGAGGGCGACTCCGCCCACAACGCCTCGCTCCACCGCTGGATCAGGATGGCCGGGGAGCGCGTGCACTTCCAGGGGCTGCCCGCCCGGATCTGCTGGCTCGGCCAGGGCGAGCGCGACAAGGCCGGGGCGCTGTTCAACGACATGGTCGCCGACGGCACCCTCGCCGCCCCGCTCGCCATCGGCCGCGACCACCTCGACTGCGGTTCGGTCGCATCCCCCTACCGCGAGACCGAGTCGATGCTCGACGGCTCCGACGCGATCGCCGACTGGCCGCTGCTCAACGCCATGGTCAACGTCGCCTCCGGGGCGTCCTGGGTGTCGATCCACCACGGCGGCGGCGTCGGCATGGGCCGCTCGATCCACGCCGGGCAGGTCTCCGTCGCCGACGGGACGAAGCTGGCCGGCGAGAAGATCCGCCGGGTACTCACCAACGACCCCGGCATGGGCGTCATCCGGCACGTCGACGCCGGGTACGACATCGCCGAGCGGGTCGCCGGCGAGCGCGGGGTGCGGGTGCCGATGCGGGAGGGCGGGGAAGCCCCGGAGCCGGCCGCCGGGACCACCGGTGGCGCCGGGACCGCCGACGTGGGCGGTGCCTCCGCGTGAGCGCCACCTTCCACGCCATGTGGGCCTCGCTGCGGACCATCGGCCGCGACCCCGGCACCGGCGGCTACCGCCGCTACGCCTGGACCGGGGCCGACGCCGACTGCCGGCTCTGGTTCCGGATGCAGGCCGAGGCCCGCGGCCTGGAGTACGAGACCGACCGCAACGGCAACCAGTGGGCCTGGCTGGGCGACCCGGCCGCCGGGGACGCCGTCGTGACCGGCTCGCACCTCGACTCGGTGCCCGACGGCGGCGCCTTCGACGGCCCCCTCGGCGTGGTCTCCGCCTTCGCCGCGCTCGACGAACTGCGCCGCAGGGGAGCGCGGTTCGCCAAGCCCCTGGCCGTCGTCAACTTCGGCGACGAGGAGGGCGCCCGCTTCGGGCTCGCCTGCGTCGGCTCGCGGCTCACCGCGGGCGCGCTCACCAAGGAGCAGGCGCACGCGCTGCGCGACGGCGACGGCGTCACGCTCCCGCAGGCCATGGAGCGGGCGGGCCACGACCCGGACGCCCTCGGCGCCGACCCCGAACGGCTCGCCCGGATCGGCGCGTTCGTCGAGCTGCACGTCGAGCAGGGGCGGGCGCTCGACACCTGGCCGGGCGACGGCGCGGACGGGCCGGGTGCGCCCGTCGGCATCGCCTCCGCGATCTGGCCGCACGGCCGGTGGCGGTTCGACTTCCGCGGCGAGGCCAACCACGCGGGGACCACCCGCCTGCAGGACCGCCGCGACCCGATGCTCAGCTACGCCGCCACCGTCCTCGCCGCCCGCGAGCAGGCGCGGCTCGCCGGGGCGCTCGCCACCTTCGGCAAGGTCGCCGTCGAGCCGAACGGGGTCAACGCGATCCCGTCCCTGGTGCGCGGCTGGCTCGACTCCCGGGCCCCCGACCAGGCCGGCCTGGACGCCGTCGTGGCCGGCATCGAGCGGGCGGCCCGGGACCGGGCGGCGGCCGACGGGGTCGACCTCGACGTGGTGCGCGAGTCGTTCACGCCCGTCGTCGAGTTCGGGCACGCGCTGCGGGACGAGCTGGCGAAGACGCTGGCCGAGCGCGCCGACGGCCGACCGGTCCCCGTTCTCGGCACCGGGGCGGGACACGACGCCGGGATCCTCTCCGGCTCCGTCCCGACCGCCATGCTGTTCGTGCGGAACCCCACCGGCGTCTCGCACTCCCCGGCCGAGCACGCCGCCGAGGACGACTGCCTGGCCGGGGTGACCGCGCTCGCCGACGTACTGGAGGGTCTCGCGTGCAGGTGACGTACTGGGCGGAGCACGCCTGGCTGGGCACGAACGTGGAGCCGGGCGTCGCCATCGACGCCGACGCGGCCGGCTGCGGCCGGATCACCGCCGTCCGGACCGGGGTGGACGCCCCGCCGCCGGGGGCGGAGGTGCTGCGCGGGCTGACCCTCCCGGGGCTCGCCAACACCCACTCGCACGCCTTCCACCGGGCGCTGCGCGGGGTGGTCCAGGTCGGTTCGGGCACCTTCTGGACCTGGCGGGACGTCATGTACCGCATCGCGTCCCGGCTCGACCCGGACTCCTACTTCGCGCTGGCCCGCGCGGTGTACGCGGAGATGGCGCTGGCCGGGATCACGGCGGTGGGCGAGTTCCACTACGTGCACCACCGGCCGGGCGGCGGCCGCTACGACGACCCCAACGCGATGGGGGAGGCCCTGATCGCGGCGGCGGCCGAGGCGGGGATCCGGATCACCCTCCTCGACACCGCCTACCTTGCCTCGGGCATCAGCCGGGAGCGCGGCGGGGCCGCCCCCGACCACCACCAGCTGCGGTTCTCCGACGGGGACGCGGAGGCCTGGGCGGCTCGCTGTGGAGTTCTCAAGGACCGGGACCACGCCAGGATCGGCGCGGCCGTGCACTCCGTACGGGCCGTGCCCGCGGACCAGTTGGGCACGGTGGCGGCCTGGGCCCGGGAGCGGGGGGCCCCGCTCCATGTGCACCTGTCGGAGCAGACGGCGGAGAACGAGGCCTGCCTCGCCGTCCACGGCCGGACCCCCGCCCGACTCCTCGCCGACCACGGGGTGCTCGGACCCGGCACCACCGGGGTGCACAACACCCACCTCACCGACGACGACATCCGGCTGATCGGCTCCACCGGCACCGGCACCTGCATGTGCCCCACCACCGAGCGGGACCTCGCCGACGGCATCGGCCCGGCCGTCGCCCTCCAGGGGGCCGGGAGCCCGCTGTCGCTCGGCAGCGACAGCCACGCCGTGATCGACCTCCTCGAGGAGGCGCGCGCGATGGAGCTGAACGAGCGCCTGCGCAGCCGCACCCGGGGCCACTGGACGGCGGCCGCCCTGCTGCGCGCCGCCACCGCCGACGGGCACGCCGCCCTGGGCTGGCCGGACGCCGGCGCGATCGAGCCCGGCGCCCTCGCCGACCTGACGACCGTCGCCCTCGACTCGGTCAGGACGGCGGGGCCGCTGCCCAGGCTCGGCCTGGAGACGGCCGTATTCGCCGCCTCCGCGGCGGACGTCCGGCACACGGTCGTGGGCGGGCGGAGCGTCGTGCGCGACGGGGCGCACCGGTCCGTGCCCGACGTCCCCCGAGCCCTGGCGACTGCCGTCGCCGCCCTGCGGAGCTGAAGGAGCCCCACCCCACCATGGCCGCCAGCCACCCGGACACCGCCGCCGCCACCGCGAGCACGGCCGCCCCCGCGGCCGCCACGCTCGTCACGAACATCGCCTCGCTGGTCACCAACGACCCCTCCCTCGGTGACGGTTCCCCTCTCGGTCTGATCCGGGACGCGGCCGTCGTCATCGACGGCGACCACGTCGCGTGGATCGGTGAGGCAAGCAAAGCACCCGCCACTGACAACCGGGTCGACGCGGCGGGCCGGGCCGGGATCCCGGGCTTCGTCGACTCCCACTCCCACCTCGTCTTCGCCGGCGACCGGACCGCCGAGTTCGCCGCCCGGATGTCCGGCCGGCCCTACGCGGCCGGCGGCATCCGCACCACCGTCGCCGCCACCCGCGCCGCCGGGGACGCCGAACTGTCCGCCAACGTCGCCCGGTACCTCGCCGAGGCGCTGCGGCAGGGCACGACCACGCAGGAGACCAAGTCCGGCTACGGCCTGACCGTCGCCGACGAGGCCCGGGCGCTCCGGATCGCCGGCGAGCACACCGACGAGGTCACCTACCTCGGCGCGCACATCGTCCCGCCCGAGTTCGCCGACCGGCCGGAGGCGTACGTGGAGCTGGTCACCGGCGCGATGCTCGACGCCTGCGCCCCGCACGCCCGGTGGATCGACGTGTTCTGCGAGCAGGGCGCGTTCGACGGCGACCAGGCGCGGGCGATCCTGACCGCGGGCCGGGCGCGCGGCCTCCACCCGCGGATCCACGCCAACCAGCTCGGCCACGGCCCCGGCGTGCAGCTCGCCGTCGAGGTCGACGCGGCCTCCGCGGACCACTGCACCCACCTGACGGACGCCGACGTCGACGCGCTCGCGCAGTCGCGGACGGTCGCGACGCTGCTGCCGGGCGCGGAGTTCTCCACCCGGGCGACGTGGCCGGACGCCCGCCGGCTGCTCGACGCGGGTGCGACGGTGGCGCTGTCGACGGACTGCAACCCGGGGTCGTCGTTCACGTCGTCGATGCCGTTCTGCATCGCGCTGGCCGTCCGGGACATGGGCATGACGCCCGATGAGGCGGTCCGGGCGGCCACCGCCGGCGGGGCGGCGGCCCTGCGCCGGACGGACGTCGGGGTCCTGACGGTCGGCGCCCGCGCGGACCTGGCCCTCCTCGACGCCCCGAGCCACGTCCACCTGGCGTACCGGCCGGGGGTGCCGCTGGTCGACGCGGTGTGGCGGCGGGGCGTGCGGGTGGTGTGAGAGGCGCACTCCTGAGAGGCGTCCTCCTGAGGAGCGGCCTCCGGACAACCGGCCGCCCGGCAACCGGCCTCCCCTCAACCGGCCTCCTGAGGGGGCGTCACCGCCGGGACAGGTACACGCCCAGCGCCTTGTGCAGCATCCGCCCGAGCGAGAACTCCCACTCGCCCAGGTGCTCGACCACCCGCCCGCCCGAGCCGATCTTGAAGCGGAGTCCGTCCAGCGCCCCGTCCGAGGCGTCCAGGACGTCGGTCACCCCGCGCAGGTCGTAGACCTCGGCGCCGCTCGCGTGGGCGTCGCTCAGCATCCGCCAGTGCAGTGCGTGGTCCGGGCGCCGTTCGAGGCCCTGGACCGCCGGGCCGCTGTAGGGCTGGCGCACGTGCGGTCCCGAGACCGTCGTCAGGGCGGCGGCCAGCGCGCGGCCGTCGTGCTCGGCGACGTGCATCCGCAGCCGGTCGCCGTCGTCCGCGTTGAGCGCGTCCCACATCCGTCGGAAGTACGCCAGGGAGCGGCCGCCGTTGCGGGTGTCGCGCGCGTACAGCGCGTGGAAGGCCGGGAGGTCGTCCGCGCCGCCGCGCCCGACGCGCACCTGGTGCTTCTCGGCGGTCTCCACCCCCTGGCGCCACTCCTCGCCGAGCCCCGACCGCAGCTCCTCGGGCTCGCGGCCGGCGAGCGCCACCTGGACGGTGTGCCGCGGCTGGCCGATCCCGAACCCCTTGGTGGCCTCGTCCGGTGCGGGCCGCCACCCCATGGCGCGCAACCGCTCGGCCAGCGCCAGGGCGCGGGCGTCGGTGAAGTCGGCCGGGACCTCGCCGAGCCGGCGCGCCCGCCCCGCCGACGGGTCGCCGAGCGCGGCCTCGACGGTGTGCGCCTCCCAGTGCCGTACGGCCACCGGCGGCCCCATCCGCACCGCGAACGCGCCGCACCGCCGCACGTGGTCCAGGAGAGGCCGCAGCCGGGCCTCGACGAGGTCGGGCAGGAACCAGTCGGCGGCGGGCCCCTCGGGCAGGTAGGCGAGCGAGCGGCGGGTGCCCGGGGCCTGCCGGTAGAGCACCAGGGCGGTCCCGCGCAGAGCGCCTGACGCCGCGTCGAACCAGCCGACGCTCTCGGCGCTCCAGCCCTCCTTCACCAGCCCCCAGGCGGGCGTCTGGAGCAGGCTGGTGGTGGGGGACAGGGCGAGGTGCCCGCGATGCTCCTCGCGGCTGATCGTCCGCACCGTCAGTCCCATGGCCCGCGCTCCTCTGTTCGAGTACGCACTTTAAGGCCTGCTTGTCCCGCCCCGGAAAGCGTCAGGGTCCCCCTGCGCCCCCCGCGGACCCGGTCCGCTCCGCCCGGGTCCCGCCGAGTTTCACGGGTTCGTCACAGCCTGCGCATCGCCGTCTTTCCGGGCGCGGAGCCGAGCGGTAACGTCCCTCGGAGCGTTGCTCGGGGGAGACCGGGGGGTCGGGGTGAGCAGTGGTGGGGGACGCGTGCGCGTCGTCGTGCCCGCGCGGTTGCGGGCGGCGGAGATCGAGAGCTGGCGGGAGCTGCGCGCCAAGGCCGAGGCGCCGGCCAACCCGTTCATGGAACCGGAGTTCACCCTGGCCGTCGCCCGGGTCCGCCCGGCGACCCGGGTGGCGGTCGTCGAGGAACGCGGCGAGCCGGTCGGCTTCCTGCCCTTCGAACGGACCCGCCTGGGCCGCGCCCGGGCCGTCGGTCAGGGCGTGTCCGACTGCCAGGGGGCGGTCCTGAAGCCGGGCCTCGCGCTCTCCGCGGACGAGGTGCTGCGCGCCCTCGGGGTGTCGGTCTGGGAGTTCGACAACCTGGAGGACGGCCAGGACCTGTTCGTGCCCTACGCCGCCGAACGCGTCCCCTCGCCCGTCATCGACGTGAGCGACGGCTACGCGGCCTACGAGGCCGGTCTGCGCGAGCGGTCGCCGAAGTACCTCAGGACGACGCTCGCCAAGGAGCGCCGTCTGGGACGGGCCCACGGCGAGGTGCGGTTCGTCTTCGACGAGCGCGACCCGGCGGCGCTGCGCACGCTCATGGACTGGAAGTCCGCGCAGTACCGGCGCACCGGCCGCCGCGACCGCTTCGCGCAGCCCTGGATCGCCGAGCTCGTACGGCGGCTGCACGGCGCGGACGGCGAGGGTTGCACGGGCGTCCTGTCGGTCCTCTCCGCGGGCGGCCGCCCGGTCGCCGCGCACTTCGGGCTCCGCTCGCACTCCGTCCTCAGCTGCTGGTTCCCGGCCTACGACCCGGAGTTCGCCCGGTTCTCGCCCGGGATGATCCTGCACCTGCGGATGGCGGAGGGGGCCGCCGCGGCCGGACTCGGCCTCCTGGACCTCGGTCGCGGCGCGGCGGAGTACAAGGACGCGCTCAAGACGGGCGAACTGTCGGTGTACGAGGGGGCGGCGGTCCGCGCGGGGGCGGGCGCCGTCGTCCACTGGCTCAGCCGTGAACCGGCCCGCCGCGCGCACCGGTTCGTGCGCGACCGGCCGCTGCTCGCCGCGCTCGCCCAGGACACGCTCAAGCGCGCGGCACGGCTGCGGCGGGCCCGAAGGCCCTCCTAAGGGAGCCGTTCCGGGCACGCCGTACACGTCCGCAACGACACGCAACGGGGGATGGGGACATGCGATCCACGCGGGACACCGGTCACGGCGCAGCGGAGGCGGCCCGGGCCGTACGGCCCGTCCAGGTGGTCGAGGCGGACCTCGACCCGGTGGGCGGCGAGGTCACCGGGCTGCGGGCCCCCCCCCCCCGGGCCCCCGGGGCCCCCGGCGGGCCCCCGGGCCCGGCCCCCGAAACCCCGCGCCCGGGGAGTATAAAAAAAAAAACCACCCCCCCCAA
>NZ_JBHWZH010000028.1:0-54550 GCF_042728285.1 Streptomyces sp. NPDC060194
CTTCCTTCGTACTCACCCTCTCGGGCTTTCCTCCGGGCTTTTCCCTTCGGTCTTGCGTCTCCGACTCTACCAGACTCTTTCGGGCCCGATTTCCTGTCAGAAACCTTTGTCTTCCCGGCCGTTGGGCCGGTCCGACGTCCCAAACTCTAGCGCTTTCCTCCGGCGACTCATAATCGAGTCTTTCGAATCGAATTCCGGGCACGCCGAAAAAGATCCGGTGGAGGAGGT
Organism: Streptomyces sp. NPDC060194; assembly: GCF_042728285.1. Lineage (NCBI taxonomy): Bacteria > Bacillati > Actinomycetota > Actinomycetes > Kitasatosporales > Streptomycetaceae > Streptomyces > Streptomyces sp. NPDC060194. Next base: position 229 of record NZ_JBHWZH010000028.1, read on the forward strand.
CGAGCAAGAGGTGGGTGCCGCTCAGGCGGCTGAGACGCTGTCGCAGAACCGTTCCGGCTCCGTGACAACTCGAAGAACTCTACGCACCGGGCGCGGCGGAGTCAAACACGCAGTTCGCCGCTGTCAGTCGAGGTCGGTCAGCCGACCGCCGGCGTCCGGCTGGGCGTCCTCCACGCGGCGCAGCAGCCGGGTGAGGAGCTCGCCGAGCGTCGCGCGCTCGTCGGAGGACAGGTCCTGGAGGAGCTCCTCCTCGAAGACCGACGCGCGGCGCATCGCCTCCAGCCACTTGTCCCGCCCCTCACCCGTCAGCTCGACGATGACGCGGACCCGGTTGGCCTCGTCGCGCTCCCGCGTGACGAGGCCTTCGCCGACCATGCGGTCGATGCGGTGGGTCATCGCGGCCGGCGTGAGGCCGAGCCGCTTGGCGAGGTCGCTGGGGCCCATGCGGTACGGGGCCCCGGAGAGGACGAGCGCCTTGAGCACCTCGAAGTCGGAGTTGCTGACCCCCAGCGCGGCGGTCTGGCGCCCGTAGGCGACGTTCATGCGTCGGTTGAGACGGGAGATGGCCGAGACGACCTGCTCCACCTGCGGATCGAGGTCGCGGAACTCGCGCTGGTAGACGGCGATCTGCTCTTCGAGGCTGCGCTCGAGCGGGGTGTCACCCATGTCCCGAAGTATGACACGCGGTCGCTTGGCGTCGAAGTCCTTCAGCATGTACTGTTTAGCTTCGAAGTTTAGAGCTGAAGTCTTGAAGTCTGAGGGTCGAGGTAGGTGAAGTGACGAAGGCGATGGGTGCCGCGATGCGCCGGATCCAGATGGGGAACGCCCTGAGTGCGTTCGGTATCGGGTTCACCGTTCCGTTCCTGTACGTCTACGTGGCCGACGTGCGCGGTCTCGGGTCGAGCACGGCGGGTCTCGTGCTCGCCGTGTTCGCGGTGGCCGCGCTGGTGGTGCTGCCGTTCACGGGACAGGCCATCGACCGGCGGGGGCCGCTGCCCGTGCTGGTCGGGGCGGCGCTGGTGGCGTCGGCGGGGGCGCTGGTGCTCGGACTGTCGACGGGTGAGCCGGGGGTGCTGGCGGGCGCCGCGGTGCTCGGGGCCGGTCAGGCCGTCATGCAGCCGGCGCTCGCCACGATGATCGTCTGGTGCTCGACGCCCGAGTCCCGGACCCGGGCCTTCGCGACCCAGTTCTTCCTGGCGAACCTGGGGCTCGGCATAGGCGGACTCATCGGCGGCCTGCTCGTCGACGCGAGCGATCCGGGCAGCTTCGTGCTGCTGTTCTCCATCGAGTCGGCGATGTTCCTGGTCCTCGCGGGCATCGCGCTGACCGTCCGGCTGCCCCGCACGCCCCTCATCAAGGACGCGGTCAAGGCCGCCCCGGAGCAGGGCGGCGGGCTGCGCACCCTGCTGCGGCACCGGGCCATGGTGCAGCTGTGCGTCCTCGGTTTCGTCCTCTTCTTCGCCTGCTACGGCCAGTTCGAGTCCGGCCTCGCGGCGTACGGCGTCGAGGCCGCGGGGATCACCCCGCAGGTGCTCGGCTACGCGCTCGCCGCGAACACGGCGGTCATCGTGCTCGCCCAGTTCCTGGTGCTGCGGTTCGTGGAGCGGCGTCGGCGTTCGCGGGTGATCGCGGCGGTCGGCGTGATCTGGACGGTGGCCTGGTTGGTCGCGGGGCTCGCCGGCCTCGGGCACGGCAGCCAGGCGATGGCGACGACGGCGTTCATCACCACGTACGGCCTCTTCGGGCTCGGTGAGGCGATGCTGTCGCCGACCGTCGCCCCCCTGGTGGCCGATCTGGCTCCGGAGCAGCGGATCGGGCAGTACAACTCGGCGTTCGCGCTGGTCAAACAGCTGGCGTTGGCGATCGGGCCGGCGGTCGGCGGGCCGCTCGGGGCGGCGCTGCACGGGCCGTACATCGTGACGTTCGTGCTGTTCTCGCTCGCGATCGTCGTCCTGGGGCTGCGCCTGGGCGGGCGGCTGACCGCTGTCCAGGACCAGCCGTCGCTGGCGGCGTCCCGGGTGGTCGCCTCCGGTGCTCCCGCGCGGGAGGCCGCGGTGGGGGCGTCGGGCTGACGCCTCCGACCCTTGAACGCCCCCGACCCTTGAACGCCACCGCCCTCTGAAGGACGGCCCCCTCAAGGCCGGCCCGTTGGAGGCCGGCCCCCGGCACCCGACGGGATCAGGACGGCGCGCCGGGGAGCGCGAACTCGCACCAGACGGCCTTGCCGCCGCCCGGCGTGCGGCGCGAGCCCCACGAGGTCGCGATGGTGGCGACGATCGAGATCCCCCGGCCGGTTTCGTCCGCGGGCTCCGCGCGGCGCCGGCGCGGAAGGTGGTCGTCGCCGTCGGTGACCTCGATGATCAGCCGCCGGTCGGTGCGGCGCAGGCGCAGCCGCATCGGCGGGGTGCCGTGCTGGAGCGAGTTGGCGACGAGTTCGCTGGCGGCGAGGACCCCGAGGTCGTGCAGCTCGGTGGAGAAGCGCCAGGAGGCGAGGACGCCGGAGGCGAAGGCGCGGGCCCGGGGCGCCGCCTCGATGCCGCCGAGGAGTTCGAGCGCGGCGTTGTGGAAGAGCTCGGCGTCGGGGCCGGTGCGGGTGGGGTGCTGGAGGACGAGGACGGCGACGTCGTCGTCGTGCTCCGCGGTGACGCCGAGGGCGCGGATGAGGCGGTCGCAGACCACGTGCGGGTCGCCGGTGGCGCCGGCGAGGGCCGCCTCCAGGGCGGCGACGCCCTCGTCGATGTCCTCGCCGCGCCGCTCGACCAGGCCGTCGGTGTAGAGCACGGCGGTCGAGCCGGGGCCGAGCGGGAGCGAACCCGAGGTGTGGACCCAGCCGCCGGTCCCCAGCGGCGGCCCGGTGGGCTCGTCCGCGCGGTGGATGACGCCGTCCGCGTCGCGGACGAGGACGGGCAGGTGGCCGGCCGAGGCGTAGACCAGCCGGCCCTCGTTGGGGTCGTGGACGGCGTAGACGCAGGTGGCGATCTGGGAGGGGTCGATCTCGGTGGCCAGGCCGTCGAGGAGCTGCAGGACCTCGTGCGGCGGGAGGTCGAGGCGGGCGTAGGCGCGGACTGCGGTGCGGAGCTGGCCCATGACGGCGGCGGCGCGCACCCCGCGCCCCATCACGTCGCCGATGACGAGTGCCGTGCGGCCGGCGCCGAGGGTGATCACGTCGTACCAGTCGCCGCCGACGGCGGCCTCGGTGCCGCCGGGCTGGTAGGTGGCGGCGACGCGGAGGTCGTCGGGCTGCTCCAACTCCTGCGGCAGGAGCGAGCGCTGGAGGGCGACGGCGGTCTCGCGCAGTCGGCGCTCGCTGGCGCGCAGGCGCTCGGCGGCCTCGGCGTGGGCGGTGACGTCGACGGCGAAGACGAGCACGCCGGACTCGGTCCTGGCGGCGTCCGCGGCGGGGGCGGGCAGGACGGGGGTGCACGTGAACGTGTACGAGCGGCCGCCGGCGACCTTGCGGGACTTGACCGTGCGCGGTCTGCCGCTGCGCAGGACCTGGTCGAGCAGGGGCAGCAGGCCGAGTTCGGCGAGCTCGGGCAGCGCGTCGGCGGCGCGGGCGCCGGGCGTGCGGGGGCCGAAGGCGGCCTCGTACTCCGCGTTGACGTGGGCGATGCGGTGCTCGGGGCCCTGGACGAGGACGACCAGGGCGGGCACGCGGGCCAGGATGTCCTGGACGGTCAGGCCGTCCACGAGGAGGCCGTCGAGGGGGCCGGGGGCGGTCGTCGACGTGGCGAGGGCGGGTCCCGGGCCGTCCGCCGGACCGGTGCGGTCGGCGGGGGTGCTCGGGTCCTCCGGGCCGTGGTGCTCACCGCGGGCCGGCGGGACGGCTCCGTGGTCGTTACGCGCTGCGGCGCGACGCTGTGTTCCGGGGATCCGGGCGCTCCAGCGCGTGAAGTTCACTTCGAAGTACCTCGAACGGGCGGGGCGGCCCGTGGTGGGTCAGGGCTCAGGGGTCAGGGTCAGGCACCCGCGAACAGGAGCGGACAAGAGCGGTGCGGTGCGGGCCGGTTCGCGCGGGGTGGGGCCCGTACGAAGTCGGTCGGGGCCCAGTCTGGCCGACGGCACCGACAATATGCAGACGCCTCGGCATCCCGGGGAGTTCCGGACGGGGGTCAGGACGACTCCTTCGGGCGTTCCCTCCCGGCAGCCAGTTCGAACTCCGCACGCGGGTGCTCGAGCGAGCCCAAGGAGACGATCTCGCGCTTGAAGAGGCCCGAGAGGGTCCATTCGGCGAGGACGCGGGCCTTGCGGTTGGCGGTCGGGACCCGGCTGAGGTGGTACGCGCGGTGCATCAGCCAGGCCGGGTAGCCCTTGACCTTCCGCCCGTAGACGTGGGCGACGCCCTTGTGGAGGCCGAGCGAGGCGACGGACCCGGCGTATTTGTGCTCGTACTCCTTGAGGGGGCGGCTCCGGAGCGATGCGATGAGGTTCTCGGCCAGGATCTTCGCCTGGCGTACGGCGTGTTGCGCGTTCGGGGCGCACTCCGTCCCCGGGGCGGTCAGGTCGGGGACGGCGGCCGCGTCGCCGGCGGCCCAGGCGTGGTCGACGCCGTCGACCGTCAGGCGGGCCGTGCACGCGAGGCGGCCGCGGGCGTTCAGCGGGAGACCGCTCGCGGCGAGGACGGGGGCGGGTCGGACGCCGGCGGTCCAGACGACCGTGCGGGTGGGGAAACGCGAACCGTCGCTGAGGACGGCGACCCGGTCCTCGCAGGACTCCAGCCGGGTCTCCAGGCGCACGTCGACGCCCCGGCCGCGCAGCTCGCGGATCGCGTACCGGCCCATCTTCTCGCCGACCTCGGGGAGGATGCGGCCGGTGGCCTCGACGAGGATCCACCGCAGGTCCTCCGCCTTGACGTTGTGGTAGTACCGCGCGGCGTAGTGGGCCATGTCCTCCAGCTCGCCGAGGGCCTCGACGCCGGCGTAGCCGCCGCCGACGAAGACGAAGGTCAGGGCGGCGTCGCGGATCGCGGGGTCGCGGGTGGCGGAGGCGATGTCCATCTGCTCGATGACGTGGTTGCGCAGCCCGATCGCCTCCTCGACGGTCTTGAACCCGATGCCGTACTCGGCGAGGCCGGGCACGGGCAGGGTGCGGGAGACCGAGCCGGGGGCGAGGACCAGTTCGTCGTAGGGGATCTCGACGGAGCCGGTGCCGTCCTCGGGGGACGAGAGGGTGACGACGGAGGCCGTCCGCCGCGCGTGGTCGAGCGAGGTGACCTCGCCGATCACCAGGCGGCAGCGGCCGAGGAGCCGGCGCAGCGGGACGACGACGTGGCGCGGCGAGATCGACCCGGCGGCCGCTTCCGGCAGGAACGGCTGATAGGTCATGTACGGGTCGGGGGTGACCACCGTGATCTCCGCCTCGCCGGCCTTCAGCTTCCGCTGGAGGCACAGCGCGGTGTACATGCCGACGTAACCGCCGCCGACCACGAGAATGCGCGCAGGTTGTGTCATCACGCGTCCATGACGCACCCGCCGGGGGTTGCTTGTCCACAGGGTCGGCGATTTGTGTGACCGGTGGGAATTCCGGTGAGAGCGCTTGCAGAACGGTCTGGGGAAGGGCGTTCGGGCAGGTCGGGGGCGGTTTCGGCGGGTTTTCGCCAGCGGACGTTCCGGGCAGTTGGTATCCCCGCTCCGATGCGTGGACGGCCCGGGCGGAACTACCCCCTTCTTTCTTGACCGGGGCTCAACTATGTTCGTATCCGGTCGAGGTGTCGGGCGACGAGGCCTGCGCGTCGACGGCCAAGGGACGGGGAGTCTCCGGGGGGAGACGGTCATCACCGGGGGAACACGCATGCGCATTCACGATTCTCATTGGCCCACCGCCGTCACAGCGGGTGGGGGAGCGAACGCGGGCGGGAACGGGCGGGTGGCGGCGGGGGCCGGCACCGACCTGGTCCGCACCGCCCCGCTGCGGGTGGACGCCCAGCGCAATCTGGAGCACGTCCTGCGGGCCGCCCGCGAGGTGTTCGGCGAGCTCGGCTACGGGGCGCCGATGGAGGACGTCGCGCGGCGGGCCCGCGTCGGCGTCGGCACGGTCTACCGGCGGTTCCCGAGCAAGGACGTCCTGGTGCGGCGGATAGCCGCCGAGGAGACGGCCCGGCTGACCGACCAGGCGCGCACCGCGCTCGGGCAGGAGGACGAGCCGTGGTCGGCGCTGTCCCGCTTCCTGCGCACCTCGGTCGCCTCGGGCGCGGGCCGGCTGCTGCCGCCGCAGGTGCTGCGGGTGGGCGTCGAGGAGAGCGGCGAGCAGGCGGCGGACGCCGTCCGGGTCCCGCAGCAGCGGCAGGCGTCCGACGTGCCGGCCGCGTCGGCGGACCAACTGCCCGGCGAGCAGGGCCCGGAGGCCGCCGGCGGCCCGCAGGGCGCCGCGGCGGAGGACGACGGGGGCGCGGCGACGCTGCTCGACGTCGTGGGCCGGCTGGTGGACCGGGCGCGCGCCGCGGGGGCGCTCCGGGCGGACGTGACCGTGTCCGACGTGCTCCTGGTGATCGCCACCTCCGCGCCGTCGCTGCCGGACCCGGCGCAGCAGACCGCCGCCTCCACGCGGCTGCTCGACATCCTCCTCGAAGGGCTGCGGTCCCGGCCGGGGCAGTAGGCCCGACCCACCCGTTCGGGTGACGGTGGGCTCACCTGTTCCGGTGAGCCACCCCGGACGGGTGGTTGCGTGGCGGGACCACCCGGGCCCCGAGCCCGCTGTGGGACGCTCGGCACCGTGTCACCGGTGAGAGTGTGCTGCGCGCGTGGGGGCTTCCGCGATGGGCTTTGAGGAGCGGGACGACACCCCCGACGGGACGGACGACGCGGCCCGCGCCGTGCCGCAGCAGCGCGCGCGGGGCGGCGGGTCGGTGCTCCCGGGCCCGTGGCCCGGCGCCGTCTCCGACGCCGACCTGATCGGCCGGATGCGGGGCGGCGACGACACCGCCTACGAGGAGCTCTTCCGGCGCCACGCCGAGGCCGTCCGGCGGTACGCGCGCACCTGCTGCCGGGACGCGCACACCGCCGACGACCTCACCGCCGAGGTCTTCGCCCGGATGCTCCAGGCGGTCCGCGGCGGCTCGGGGCCCGAGCACGCCGTACGGGCCTACCTGCTCACCTCCGTGCGACGGGTGGCCGCGGGCTGGACGAGGTCGTCCCGCCGTGAGCAACTCGTGGACGACTTCGCGGTGTTCGCCGCCGACGCCGCCCGCGGGCACGACGCGTCCGACGACGACACCGTCGAACTCGGCGCCGACGTACGGGCGATGCAGCACGCCGAGCAGTCGATGGCGATGGAGGCGTTCCGCTCGCTGCCCGAGCGGTGGCAGGCGGTACTCTGGCACACGGCCGTCGAGGACGACGCCCCGAGCGAGATCGCCCCGCTGTTCGGCCTCGACGCCAACGGGACGCGCGTCCTTGCCAGTCGGGCCCGCGAGGGCCTGAAGCAGGCCTACCTCCAGGCCCATGTCAGCACCGCCCTGACCAGTGACGAGGAGTGCGCGAGGTACGCGGACCTGCTCGGCGCGCACGTGCGCGGACGGCTGCTCTCACGCAAGCAGAAGCATCTGCTCGCGCACCTGGAGAACTGCCCGAAGTGCTCGCTCGCCGCACTGCAGCTGGAGGAGATCGGGGCGGGCATCCCGGCGCTGGTGCCGGTCGCCGTCATCGGCTGGTTCGGAGCGGCGGGGTACTCGGCGAAGGCGCTGCTGCTCGTCGGCGGCGGGGCTGCCGGCTCGGCCGGGGCGGGGGCCGCGGCGGCCGCCGCGGGATCGGGCTCCGGGGGCGCGGCGGGGGCAGGCGCCGCGTCCGAGGGGCTCGGCGCGCCCGCGAAGGCGGCCATCGCGGCGACCGTCGTGGCCGCGACGGCGGTGGCGGCGTACGCGCTGCTCAGCGGCGACGGGACGGTACGCGACCGGGCCGATCCGAAGCCGCCCGCGGCGGCGCCGGCCGCCCCGCCGCCGTCACCCCCGCGGGAACGGGAGCGCCCGGGGGAGCCCGCCCCGGTCCGGGCGGCGCCCGCGCCCGCTCCGCAGCCCTCGCCGGCCGCCGTGTCCCCGCCCCCCGAACCCGTCCCGCCGGAGCCGTCCGAAGCCCCGGAGTCCCCGGAGCCCCCGGCGCCGCCGCGCCCGCAGCCCCCCGAGCCGACGCCGTCCCCCGCCCGCCCCGCGCCCGTACCCCCGCCGGCTCCGCCGTCGCCCGCTCCCCCGCCGCCGCCCGCCCCGGCCGCCTTCCACCTCGACGAGATCGGCTACGACCTGCCCGGCCTCGGCGACGGGACGAAGCCGGAGATCGTCATGGCGCGCAGCAGCCCGGTCTGGCAGCGCGGCGCGCTCGACATCGGCGGCACGCGGTACGCGCACGGCGTGACCGTGCAGGCCCCCTCCACCGTGACGATCGCGCTGAACCGGCGCTGCACCACCTACAGCGCGTCCGTCGGCGTCGACGACCTGACCCGGGGCCTCGGCGCGGCGCGGTTCTCGGTCTACGGCGACGGCGAGCGCCTCTACCGGTCGCCGCTGGTGCGCGGCGGGGAGCCCGCGGTGCCGGTGCGGACGGACATCAGCGGGCGGGAGACGCTGCGGCTGGTCGTCGAGCCGGGTCCCGGCGGGCTCGACGCGGTGGCGCTCGCCGGGTGGGCGGAGTCGCGGATCGCGTGCCCGTGAACGCGCGGCCGGTCCCAGGCCGCACCGCTCAGGCGCGCAGCGCGTTCCGCGGCTGCGGGGCCACCCCGCCGGGGACGGCCCGCTGGCGGGGCGCGGTGCCGGTCCAGCTGGTGACCCTGCGGTCCATCAGCCGCCGCAGCCAGACCTCCAGCGAGACCAGGTCGGCGAGCCCGTCGGCCGGTTCGCCCTCGGCGGCCGCGCGCAGCGCCTTGCGGACGACGCGGGCCTCGATCAGGCCGGTGTCGGCGAGGAGCGGCTGGTCGAACAGGGCGATCAGGCCGTCGACGGACGTCCGCAGCCCGGCCCGGTCGGCCGCGCGCCCCGAGGCGGAGGGCGCGCCGAACCCGGGCGGCAGTTCGGGGACGCCCGCGCCCTCCAGGACCCGGCGCAGGATGCTCGCCCGCGCGCCCGGCTGGACGCGCAGCGCCTCGGGCAGCGCCCGGCAGGCGCGGACCACCTGGTTGTCGAGGAAGGGGGCGTGCAGCCGCTGGGAGCGCACCTCGGCGGCCTGTTCGAGGACGCGGTGGTCGGCCGCGTACCGGGCGAGCGCCGCTCTGGCGCGGAGCTCGCCGGGGCGCTGCGAGGGGAGGCTGCCGCTCTGCCGCAGCCGCAGCGACACCTCGGCGAGCGCCTCACCGGTCAGCCAGCGGGCCGCGGGCCCCGGCCGGGCCCAGGCGAGCGCGGCGAGCGACTGGTCCAGCGGGCTCTGGCCGACGGGGTCGAGGCGGCGGCCGGCGAGACGGGCGGCGAGTTCGTCGACGCCGGTGCGGTGGGGCGTGCGGGAGAGGCGGCGGGCGGCGGCGTAGAGGCGGGCCGGGACCAGGACGGACGCGACGGAGCCGGTCGACGCCGTGGGCGAGGCGGAGCTGTCGGCCCGGGCGAGCGCCGCGACCGGGCGGACGATCTTGCGGCGGCGGCGGTCCAGGAGCAGGTCGGCGAGGCGGGCGGGGTGCGCGTCGAGGACCTGACGGGCCCCGTAGCCGGTGAGGTGGTCGGCGCTGCCCGCGGCGAGCCGGCGGCGGTGGCGGGCGGCGCTGGACAGCACGGGTGCGGGCTCGTCGGTGAGCGGGGCCTGCAGGTCGGCGAACGGCAGGGTGTCCTCGTCGCCGGTGACGACGACGTGGTGCAGCCGGGGGTTGGCGGCCAGCGCGGAGGCGCGTTCCAGTTCGCGGGCGGCGGCCGGGGTGCCGGGGACGGCGAGGTCGTTGAAGGTCAGCGCGAGCAGTCGCTCGCCCGCTCCGCCCGCGTGGCCGAGGAGGGAGCCGGCCCCGTACGGCAGGCCGGGCTGGCCCGGCAGGCCCGCGGCGAGCAGGGCGAGGGTGGCGGAGGCCGGGCCGCCGGTGAGGTCCGCGCCGATGCCGGGGACGGGCACGCCGCGCGCGGCGCGCCGGTCGGCGGGGCCCATGCCGGGGACCGGGCCGGGGTCGTAGGCGGGCGTCTCGGCCATGTGCCGGGGGGCCGCGAGGCGGGCGCGGACGGCCTCCACCAGCGCGTCGCGGACGCCCTCGACGGCCCGGTCGGGGTCGAGTTCGGGCGCGGCGACGGCGAGCGAGGCCACCTGCTCGTAACCGGCGACCTCCCGCGAGCCGTCGCGCAGGATCAGCGCGTGGCCCGGCGGGACGCGGTGCACGCCGACGTACGGGGTGGAGTCGCGGATCGCCTCGGGCACGTCGGGGCAGGCGAGGAGGGCGGCCAGGTAGGGGATGTCGAGCTGGGCCTCGACGAGGTCGGCGAGCGGCAGGGCGGCGGTGGCGTAGGCGGTGCCGCCGGACCAGGGGGTGTGGAAGACCGGCCGGGCGCCGGCGAGGTCGCCGGTGACGGAGATCCGGCGGCCGACCTGGACGACGGCGGTGTAGCTGCCGGACCAGGCGGTGAGGTGGCGCAGCGCGCCGCCGCGGGCGGCGATCAGGCCGATGCGCAGCTGGTCGTCGGAGGCGCCGCAGGTGCCGAGCACCGCGAGGCGGGTGTGGCCGTCGAGGGTGAGGACGCGGACCTCGTCGGGGCGCCAGTCGCCGACCGCCCACAGCGGGTCGGGGTCGCCCCACAGGAGCTGCGAGCCGACCGGCCGCACGGTGGTGCTGTCGGGTCGCTGACCGTACCCGTCACCGGAGACCGCCCGCGCTCTCGCGGTGGCACTGCTCCATCCCACCAACCACCGCATCGCCGCCTCCAGAGGCTTCCGGCACAGGTGCACGGGTCCGAGAGCCCCCTGCCGTAGGGGGAATCCCAGGCCCATGCTGCCACGAAGGAGGCGCACGGGAAGGGCCGCGGGGGCGCACGAACGACGCGGCGGGTGAGCCGAACACGCCCCTGGGGGGCGGCGATCGGTCCCGTCCTGCACGCTAATCGATGGTCATGTGCCGATCGGCGAACGGCGGTATTCGGCCAATTGCGGCCATACGGCTGGCACGTGCCAGTTGTCCGGCCGCGGGCGGGCACGGGGACGGGAGGCGTGTCCCCGAGGGCGCTCTCCGGACGCCGTACGGCCGTCCGGGCGCCTCATGCAACGCCTCTTCCCTGTAGGCATGTCGGGGGACGGCCCATGGTCCGGGAGGCGGTGTGCGCGCCTCCCGGACCGGTCCGCCGCCCGCGGGGATGTAGGCGGCGGCGTCCCCCAGCCCGCTGGACCCGTGCAGCGGGCCGACCCACACCGCCATGGAAGCGCTCCCTAGGAGGGTCGGTGAAGAGCGCACGGCCGGGCGCACGGCCACACGGGCGGAGCACGCCTCCTGGGGACGCCGTCCGCGAAGCGGCCTCCGCGGGGCGCCCGTCCGCACGCCACCGCGCCTTTGCGCGGGCCCTGTTCGCGGGGCGCAATCCCGCCATCCGGAAACGCGCCCCTTAACGCTTGGGAGGCGGCGAACTACGCTGTGTTTACGAATGCCCTGTGCGTATGCCACCGATGTCATGGCGTGCAGGTCAGCCGTCGGCGTGTCGAGGGGTGGCACATGTCCAGGGAGCAACGCGGGCCGAACGAGAAGCTCGGCGCCGTTCTCGCCCTCGCGGGGATCAGCAACGCGGGGCTCGCGCGGCGGGTCAACGACCTGGGGGCGCAGCGGGGACTGACGCTTCGTTACGACAAGACCTCGGTGGCCCGCTGGGTCGCCAAGGGGATGGTGCCCCAGGGGGCGGCTCCGCATCTCATCGCGGCCGCGATCGGCACCAAGCTGGGCCGGCCCGTGCCGCTGCACGAGATCGGCCTCGCCGACTCCGACCCCGCCCCCGAGGTGGGTCTCGCCTTCCCCAGGGACGTCGGCGCGGCGGTGAAGTCCGCCACCGACCTCTACCGGCTCGACCTGGCGGGCCGCCGCGGGGGCGGCGGCATCTGGCAGTCGCTCGCCGGCTCCTTCGCCGTCAGCGCCTACGCCACGCCGGCCTCGCGCTGGCTGATAACCCCGGCGGACCCGTCCGTGGAGCGGTCCCTGGAGCGCCCCGGCGCCCCGGCGGGGTCCGCGGGCCCCTCGGAGGACCCTTCGGGGGACGGCCCGCAGCGGGTCGGCCACAGCGACGTCGCCAAGCTCCAGGAGGCGGCCCGGGACGCCCGCCGCTGGGACTCCAAGTACGGGGGCGGCGACTGGCGTTCCTCGATGGTCCCGGAGTGCCTGCGGGTGGAGGCCGCCCCGCTGCTCCTGGGCTCCTACAGCGACGAGGTGGGCCGGTCCCTGTTCGGGGCGACCGCCGAACTCACCCGCCTCGCCGGGTGGATGGCCTTCGACACCGGCCAGCAGGAGGCCGCCCAGCGGTACTACATCCAGGCGCTGCGGCTCGCGCGGGCGGCGGCCGACGTCCCGCTCGGCGGGTACGTGCTCGCGTCGATGTCCCTGCAGGCCACCTACCGGGGTTTCGGCGACGAGGGCGTCGACCTCGCGCAGGCCGCCCTGGAGCGCAACCGCGGCCTCGCCACCGCGCGGACGACGAGCTTCTTCCGGCTCGTCGAGGCCCGGGCGCACGCCCGGGCGGGCGACGCGCCGGCCGCGGGGGCCGCCCTCAGGGCCGCCGAGAGCTGGCTGGAGCGCTCCCGGGAGGGCGACACCGACCCGTCCTGGCTCGCGTTCTACTCCTACGACCGCTTCTGCGCCGACGCCGCCGAGTGCTACCGCGACCTCAAGGCGCCCCGCCAGGTGCGCCGCTTCACCGAGCAGGCCCTGTCCTCGCCCACCGAGGAGTTCGTGCGCTCGCACGGCCTGCGGCTCGTGGTCTCCGCGGTCGCGGAGCTGGAGTCCGGCAACCTCGACGCGGCCTGCGCGGCGGGCGTCCGGGCGGTGGAGGTCGCCGGCCGCATCTCCTCCGCCCGCACCACCGAGTACGTCCGCGACCTGCTGCACCGCCTGGAGCCGTACGGGAACGAGCCCCAGGTCGTCGAGCTGCGCGAGCGGGCCCGGCCGCTGCTCGTCGCCCCCGCCTGACCGGCCGCGGAGGCCTGACGGCGGGCGGCGGGGGCACGTTGTCAGTGGTGGGGTGCAGTATGGGCGCAGGGCTCGGAACAGCGGGTCGCGGCGGGAGGTGAGGTATGTCGGGGAGCGCGCGGGGTCACGACTGCGACGTGGCGGTGATCGGCGGCGGCATCGTCGGCCTGGCCACGGCGTACGCCATCGGGCGGGCCGCGCCCGGCACCCGGGTCACCGTCCTGGAGAAGGAGGCGGGCCCGGCCCGGCACCAGACGGGCCGCAACAGCGGCGTGGTCCACAGCGGGATCTACTACCGCCCCGGCTCCCTCAAGGCCCGCTACGCGGTCCGCGGCTCCGCCGAGATGATCAAGTTCTGCGCGGAGTACGGCATCCCGCACGAGGTCACCGGCAAGCTCATCGTCGCCACCCGCCGCGCCGAGCTCCCCCGCCTGCACGCCCTCGTCCAGCGCGGCCGGGAGAACGGCATCCCGGTCCGCGAGCTGGGCCCCGCCCAGATCGAGGAGTACGAGCCGTACGTCACCGGGCTCGCCGCGATCCACGTCGGGTCCACCGGGGTCTGCGACTTCGGCGCGGTCGCCGAACGGCTCGCGGAGGCCTCGGGCGCGGAGATCCGCTACGGCGCGGAGGTCACCGCCGTCGCCCGGCGCACCACCGGGGTCGCGCTGCGGACCTCCGACGGGGGCACGCTGCTCACCCGGGCGCTGGTGAACTGCGCGGGGCTGCACTGCGACCGGATCGCCCGCCTCGTCGGGGACGACCCGGGGATGCGGATCGTCCCCTTCCGCGGCGAGTACTACGACCTGCTGCGGCCCGAGCTGGTCCGCGGGCTCGTCTACCCCGTGCCCGACCCCGCGTTCCCCTTCCTCGGCGTCCACCTCACCCGCGGCGTCGACGGGCACGGGGTGCACGTCGGGCCGAACGCGGTGCCCGCGCTCGCCCGCGAGGGGTACGGCTGGGGCACCGTCCGCCTTTCGGAGGCCGCGGCGACCGCCGCGTGGCCCGGGTCCTGGCGCGTCGCCCGCCGGCACTGGCGGTACGGGGCGGGCGAGATACGCCGCTCGCTGTCCCGGCGGGCGTTCGCCGAGGCGGTGCGGCGGTTGGTCCCCGCGGTCCGGGACGCCGACCTGCGCCCGGCCGGCGCGGGGGTCCGCGCCCAGGCCGTCCTCCGCGACGGGACCCTCGTCGACGACTTCCTCCTGCGCGAGTCCCTCCGCGCGGTGCACGTCCTCAACGCGCCGTCGCCGGCCGCGACGGCATCGCTCCCGATCGGCCGCGAGGTGGCCCGCCGGGTCCTGGCGATGCTGGCCTGAGCGGGCCCTCCCGTAAAATCGGCCCCATCGTGAACGAGCAGCCGAACACCCCCGCACGCCCCCGAGGGACCCCCCGCTTCCCGGAGGGGCCCGCACCGGACCCCGCCGGGTCGCACTTCGAGCGGCGGATCCGGAGCTTCCAGCCGCGGCGCAGCCGGGTGACGGCGGGGCAGGAGGAGTCGCTGCGGCGGCTGTGGCCGGCCTGGGGGCTGGACATCGACGGGCAGCGCGTGGTCGATCTGGACGCGCTGTTCGGCGGGCTGCCGGTGGTGCTGGAGATCGGCTTCGGGATGGGCGAGGCGACGGCGCAGATGGCCGCCGCCGACCCGGCGACCGGGATCCTCGCCGTCGACGTGCACACCCCCGGCCAGGGCAACCTGCTCGGCCTCGCCGACCGCGCCGGGCTGAGCAACGTCCGGGTGGCGAACGGGGACGCGATCATCCTGCTCCGCGAGATGCTGGAGCCGGACTCGCTCGACGGCCTGCGGGTGTACTTCCCCGACCCCTGGCCGAAGAAGCGCCACCACAAGCGGCGGCTGATCCAGCCCGAGTTCCTGGACCTCGCGGCGACCCGGCTGCGCCCCGGCGCGATCGTGCACTGCGCGACCGACTGGGAGGAGTACGCCGAGCAGATGCTGGAGGTCCTCGACGCCCACCCGGAGTTCGAGAACACCCGGCCGCCCGGCGGCGACGGCTGGGCGCCCCGCCCGGACTTCCGCCCGCAGACGCGGTTCGAGGGGCAGGGGCTGCACAAGGGGCACGTGGTGCGCGACCTGCTCTTCCGCCGCCGCCCGCACACCGACCGGCCCGCCCCGGAGCACACCGCACCCCGCTGACGCAACGCCCGGCGACGGTAACGCAACGAACACCGGGACCCGCTCGCGGCCCCGGTACGCACTCGTTAGGGTCGTTGGATGCCCGTGCCCGTGTCCCCGCCAGGTGTCCGCACCCGCGTCACCGCCGTGTGGCGCAGCCGAGTCGCGCGGGTGGGGGCGCTGGTCGTGCTGCTCGCCCTGTCCGGCGCGGTGATCCTCGCGCTGGTGCGGGAGCAGACCGGCACCCAGGGCTTCCTGGTCGGACTCGCCCTCGCGGTGACCCCCGTGCCGCTGCTCGTCGCCGCCTTCCGCTGGCTGGAGCGGGTGGAGCCGTCCAGATCCTGGCGCAACCTCCTCTTCGCGTTCGCCTGGGGCGCCTGCGCGGCCGCCCTCGTCGCGATCATCGCGAACAGCTTCGCGACGCATTGGATCGCGGTCGCCACCGCCGACCCCGCGGGCGCCGACCTGTGGGGCGCGACGGTGATAGCGCCGGTCGTCGAGGAGTCGGGCAAGGCCGTCGCCGTGCTGCTGCTGTTCCTCTTCCGCCGCCGCGACTTCACCGGCGTCGTCTACGGCGTCGCCGCCGCCGGGGTCACCGCCACCGGCTTCGCGTTCACCGAGAACATCCTCTACCTCGGCAACGCCTTCGGGGAGGACCAGCTCAGCGGACTCGGCGGCTTCGAGTCCGTCACCGCGGCCACGTTCTTCGTGCGGATCGTGATGTCCCCGTTCGCGCACCCGCTGTTCACCGTCCTGACCGGCCTCGGCTTCGGCTTCGCGGTGCTCACGCCGCTGCGGCACCGGGTCCGCCGGGTGCTGCTGCCGGCCGCCGGCCTGCTGCTCGCGATGGGCATGCACGCCGCGTGGAACGGCTCGGCGATGTTCGGGCAGTGGGGGTTCCTCGGCACTTACGCCCTGCTGATGGTCCCGGCCTTCGGCCTGCTCACCTGGCTCGCCGTCCACCTGCGCGGGCGCGAGCTGCGCATCGTCCGCGAGGAGCTGGCCGTCTACGCGACGGCCGGCTGGCTCACCCCGCCGGAGCCCGCCCTGCTCGGCTCGATGCGCGCCCGCGGCCTGGCCTACGGCTGGGCGTTCCGCGCCCACGGCGCGGAGGGCCGCACCGCGGTCCGGGAGTACGTGTCGTGCGCGACGCAGCTGGCGATCCTACGCCGGCGCACCCGGCGCCGCGCGCTCGCCGTCGGCCCCGAGTTCACCGCGCGCGAGCGGGAGCTGCTGGAGGCCCTGTGGCGGCGCCGCGAGCCCGCCCGGGCCGCACTGGCGCACGCCGCCCGCGCGACGGCCCCCGCCCGCCCCGCCCCCCTGCCGTACGTCCCCGCCCAGAGCGGCCCGGCGTACGGCTACGGGTACCCGGCCGCCCCGCCCCCCGGACAGCAGAAAGCCGCGTACCCGTACGGTCCCCAGCAGGTTCCGTACGGGTACGCGGCCCGTGATCCGTATCGCGCCTGATCGCGCGAGTGCGGGCGCGGGCGCCTCAGACGGTGAGGCCCTTGCCCCGCAGCCAGGTCAGCGGGTCGATGTTCGATCCGCCGCTCGTGTGCACCTCCAGGTGCAGGTGGTTGCCGGTGGAGTTGCCGGTGGAGCCGACTCTGCCGATGACCTCGCCGGTCGAGACCTTCTGGCCGACGCTGACGCCGATCGACGACTGGTGCGAGTACGTCACCTCGGTGCCGTCGTCGAGCTTCAGCACGGTGTGGTAGCCGTAGCTGCCCGACCAGCCGGCCTGCGTGATCGTGCCGGAGTGCACAGCCTTGATCGGGGTGCCCGCCGCCGCGGCGAAGTCGAGGCCGGTGTGGGCGCCGGAGGACCACATGGAGCCGGCCTGCCCGAAGGTGGAGGTGATCGTGTACGAGGAGACGGGGAGCGTGTAGCTGCGCGCCAGCTTGGCGAGCCGCTCCTTCTCGGCCTTCTCGGCCGCGGCCTCCTCGGCCTTCTTCTTCTCCGCGGCGGCCTTCTCGGCCTCGGCCGCGGCGGCTTCCTTCTGCTGCTCGGCGGCCTGGTCGGCGGCGGCCTTGGCGGCCTTCGCCTCGGCGTCGGCCTGCGCCTGGGCGTCCGCGGCGGCCTGCTGCTGCTCGGCCTGCTGCAGGATCCGCGCCCGCAGCGTCTCGCCGGCGGCGGCGCCCTCCTGCTGCGCGGAGTTGACGACGGAGAGCGGGGTCGTCGTGTCGAGCGCCTGGGTCACGTCGGCGGAGCCCTGCGGGGCGGCCTCGGCGTCGGTGGAGTCCTCGGAGTCGGCGAGCAGCGCGCCCACGCCGGGCAGCGACTCGGCGTCCGGCAGGGAGTCGGCGACCGCCGAGACGCCCGGCAGGTCCGCCAGGGATATGGAGACCGCGGGCCGCTCCTGCGCGGAGGCCATGCCGGCCCCGCCGACGGCGGCGATCACGCCGACGCCCAGGACCGTGGAGCTGCGGGCGAGACCGCCGCGCTGCTTGGCCACCCGGTGCTTGCCGCGGACCGGACGGATCGTCTCGGCGCTGGGGTTCCACTCGCCGGCCGCCGCGGCGGGTCCGGCGGACACCCACGGTTCGGTGGGCAGGGGGTCCGGACCGGACGCTCCGTCGAGCAGTGCGACCGACTCGGGGGCAGGGCTGTTCGACGCCACGGAGGCGCTCTCCTTTCCTTCCTTCTCGCCTACCGGGTTAGCTGACGGGTTCGGAGCAGGAAGGTCTCCTACGGTCACCTCGACGCCTGAACAGAAGGCGTGAGATGCCCGATTCACCCCAAGAAGTGGTTCCCCGGTTCCCTTGCGGGATTCGGCGCGTGCGCACGGAGTCGACTCTTGCGACGACTGTGACGACCGCTGCGTTATCGAACGTTAATAGACGGCG
The DNA here is from genome assembly GCF_042728285.1 of Streptomyces sp. NPDC060194. Lineage (NCBI taxonomy): Bacteria > Bacillati > Actinomycetota > Actinomycetes > Kitasatosporales > Streptomycetaceae > Streptomyces > Streptomyces sp. NPDC060194. The sequence goes on from NZ_JBHWZH010000028.1 coordinate 18,247, forward strand.
GGCCTCTATTCCAAGCCGTTCTTGTTGATCGTTAAGGCTTCCGGCCTGGACCAATGCGGCGACGGACGGGCGAAACGGGGCGAGTTGCTCGTGTCCACCCGATGTGATGCCGGTCGCCTGCGTGCTGACGGTTCGTCAATCCGCGCCCACGTGGTCACCTACGGCCACGGCGGCCGTCGCCGTACGGGCGCTCAGCCCGCGCGGGCGGGCCGGCGGAGCGCGAGCAGCGCCATGTCGTCGGTCGACTCCCCGCCGGTGTGCGCGAGGACGTCCGCGGCGACGGCGTCGAGCAGCCGGCAGGGCTCGGTGAACGTCCGGCCCGCCAGCCGCTCGGCCGGGTCGTAGAAGACGCCGTCCGCGTCCCGGGCCTCGCTGAGGCCGTCGGTGTACAACAGCAGCGTCGCCCCCTCCGGGAACGCGTGCTCGCGCGCCCGGTCGGGCCACGAGGCGAGGTCCCCCATGCCGAGCGGCAGCGCGAACTGCTCCGGCAGCAGCACCTCGACGTGCCCGTCGGCGTGGAGCATCAGCGGTTCGGGGTGGCCGCGGTTGACCGTCCGCACCACCTCGGCGCCGTGCGGGATCTCGGCGAGCACGGCGGTGGTGAAGCCCTCCACCGCGTCGAGGCCGTCGCGCCGGGTGCCCTCGCGGGCCAGCGCCCGCTCCAGCCGCAGGGCCACCGCCTCCAGGCTGCCCTCCTGCTCCGCGGCCTCCCGGAAGGCGCCGATGACGACGGCGACCGCCTCCACCGCGCCCATCCCCTTCCCCCGCACGTCCCCGACGATCAGCCGCACCCCGAACGGGGTGTCCTGGACGGCGTACAGGTCGCCGCCGATGAACGCGTCCGCGCGCGCCGCGTCGTACCGGGCCGCGATCCGCAGCCCGCCGATCCGCTCGGCCGGCACCGGCAGCACCGCCCGCTGCGCCGCCTCCGACACCTCCCGCGCGGACGCCAGCTTCTCGCCGCTGACCCGCACCACCCGGTTGATCGGCACCGCGAGCGCGGCGACCGTCGCGACGGTGAGCGTCTCGGCGAGCGCCTGGTAGTGGACGCCGTCGCCCTGGAAGACGTGCAGCAGCGAGATCGCGGCGGTCGCCGCGATCCCGGCCAGCACCGTGCTGCGCAGCGAGAACAGCGGGGCGGCGACGAGGGGGGCGGCCGCGAAGAAGGGGGCGCCGGTGAACACCTCCGGCGTGAGCACGTCGAAGAGGTAGCCGATGACGATCAGCAGCGCCGGCAGCGCCCTGACGAACATCCGCACGGCCCGTCTGCGCCCCTCGGACTTCCCCACCGTTCCGTCTCCTGCCTGCCGCACCTCCCCCAGCCTCACCGCCCCCGCCGCCCCCGGCCACCTGTGCTGCCCCACCCGGGTGAGCCCGCACACGCCGAAGGGCCCGGAACTCGTCTCGAGTTCCGGGCCCTTCGCCATCAGTAGCGGGGACAGGATTTGAACCTGCGACCTCTGGGTTATGAGCCCAGCGAGCTACCGAGCTGCTCCACCCCGCGTCGGTGAACCCAACTCTACGCCATCGCAGAGGCGGTTCCGACCACGGGCGTCGCATCGTGGGCGGATCGGCCGGTCAGGCATGCGCCCGCGCGGTCAGGTAGGGGTCCCTGCGCAGCACCTCGCGGCTGCCGAGCAGCGTCCCGGCGGCCAGCCCGAGTACGGGAAGGAGCAGCGCCGCGGCGGCCCAGCCTGCACCGGGCAGGGCGTCGGCGAGGCCGATGCGGAGACCGAGCAGGTCGCTGAGCGGACCGGCCAGAGCCAGGGAGGTCCCGGTGCCGACGAGCACCCCCACCGCGCCGGCCACACCACCGGAGAGCGCCGCCTCACCGAGCAGGATCCGCCGCAGCTCGGGGCGTCCGGACCCGAGGATCCGCAGCACCGCGAACTGGCCGAGCCGGGCCCGGGCGCTGTCCGAGGCGCGGGCGGCCCCGAGCCCCACGGCGACCAGGGCCAGGACGACGACGCCGGCCCGCGTGGCCAGATCCGCCGCGCCGAAGAGCCCGGGCAGGTTCCGCACCCGGTCGGACACCGGGGACGCCGAGAACCCGGCCTCCTGCAACGCCTCCGTGACCGGCCCCACCTGCCGCTGGTGCCCCACCACGACCACGGCGGACCGCGCTCCCTCCTCGGTACGGAACGTCTCGACGTCGCGGCCCGCACGAGCCGCGGCCAGGGTCGCCGCGGTCTCCTCCGACAGGTAGGCGGCCCCCGGCCCGTCAGCCTGCCAGGCGGGGTCGTACAGCGCGACGACCCTGAGCCGGATGTCCTCGACGGTGCCGGAGTCGGCGCCGGTCGCCTTCGTGTGACCGAAGGAGACCGTCCGGCCGAGGAGAGGGGTGAGGTCGGCGCCCTGTGCGGCAGCCGGCAGGACGACGTCGTTCCGTCCGAGCTCGGCCGGGAGGCGGCCCCCCACGACGGGGAAGTCGTCGGCGGGCGTCAGGGTGCGGCCGGTCAGGTCGTACGTTCCCTCCCCCTCGGCGTAGAGGCCGGCCTCGTAGTCGGGGACCACGCGGCGGACGCCCGGGATCTCCCCGGCGTCCCCCAGCGCGGAGGTGGTCAGCGGACGGGTGTCGGCGGTGCCCTCGAACGCGGAGAGCTCGATCTGGGTGAGGCCCCCGGATCCGAGCACGTCCCGCTCGACCGCTCCGGCGGCGCCGCCCGCCACCCCGGCACAGGTCGTCAGCAGCGCGGCGAGCACGGTCATCGTCGGCAGGGCGCGCCGCAGGCTGCGTCCGTCGCGGCGCCAGGTGAGCAGACTCCAGCGGATCGTCACCGGCCGCCCTCCACAGCGCTCTCCCTGCTCGACAGCGTTCCCTCGTCGAGCACGTAGCGTCGGTCGCACTGTCCGGCGATCGCCGGGTCGTGCGTGACGAGCAGGACGGCCGCGCCCCGTTCGGCGCAGGCGCGCAGGGACCGCATCACGGCCTCCGCCGTCCTGGGGTCGAGTCCGGAGGTCGGCTCGTCGGCGAGGACGAGCACCGGCGTCTTCACGGCCGCCCGCGCGACGGCGATCCGCTGCCGCTGGCCGCCGGAGAGCTCGGCGACCCGGGCCTCGGCCAGCTCCGCCATCCCGAGCTCGCCGAGCAGGTCCCGGGCCGCCGCCCGGTGACGGCTCAGACGGGGGCCGAACGCGGCGGCGACGTTCTCCCAGGCGTTGAGGAAGGGCAGGAGACCGAGGTCCTGCAGCACGATGCCGATCGAACGCTGACGAACGAGGTCACGCTCGGCCCGGCTCAGGGAACGGGTGTCCGCGCCGGCGACGCTGAGCGAACCGGCGGCCGGCGAGAGGATCAGTCCCAGGAGCGCCAGCAGGGTGCTCTTGCCGGATCCCGAGGGCCCCTCGACCGCAGCGGTCGCTCCGGCGTCGAGGAGCAGGTCGGCGCGGTTCAGACCGCTGCCGGAGGTGTATCGGTAGGCGAGGCCCTCGGCCGAGACCGCGGGTGGGGCTGCGGTGGTCATGGAGCGGATGTCCTTTCCGCGCGGGTGGGTGGCGGTCATGCGAGGAGGTAGTAGGCGGACCGGGTGGCGTCGACGGAGGCCGCACCTCCCGGAGTGGGGGCGTACAGGTCCGGGTGCTCCGGGTCGCGGAAGCGTTCGAGGAGGCGCGGGATCTCGTCCCACAGCGCCCGGGGGACGGTCTCGCCGACCGCGAGGGCGGCCTGGATCAGGTCGGCGGCGGCCGTCAGGTCTCCTGCTCGCAGTGCCGCGCGCCCTTGGGCCGCGAAGTCGGACCCGCTGCCGAGGCGTTCCGCCTGTGCCGTGCACCCGGCGTTCGCCAGCGCCACCACGATGCGCGGCAGGCGAGTGGGATCGTCGCGGTTTTGCCGGGGGCGTTCGACGGACGTGCGCGGGCAGCCGAGACCGAACTCCGCGCGGGCCGCCATGGCCCCCGTCCAGCTGCGCTGGTTCGACGGGGTGAGGCGGGCGGGCACCTTCATCGCCGCCGCCTCCTTGACGCCCTTGTCGGCTTGCGGCCCGCACTGCAGCACCACACGGTGGCAGGTCATGGCGAGCAGGAACCGGTCGGTCGGGTCGAGCCCCGGGTCGGAGCCCATCGCCTTGAGGCGGGCCGTGAGCCAGCCCGGGAGACTCCGATGCCCGCCCGCGGCGGCCACGGCCCGAGCCGCCTGGTAGGTGGCGCTGAGCGTCCCCATCGGGGAGGGCGACTTGGCGACCAGGCCGTCGGGCCTGACGCGCTCCGGAGGGGCGGGCAGCGAGCCGGCGCCGCCCGTCATGAGCGCACGCCGCACAACCCAGCGGGTCTGGGTGTCGGCATCCCTCAGCGCGGGCAGCAGGCAGGCGCGCGACTGCGATGTCAGCCTTCCGTGGAGGAGGGTCAACGCGGCGCGCTGCAGGGGCTCGAGGCTGCCGCAGTCGGCCTCCAACCGGCTGCCGGCGTCGCGCAGCACCCGTGTGGCCCGGGCCGGCACACCCGCTGCCCGCGACGCCTCGACGGCGTAGAGCGCCGGGAGGGGTTCGCCGACCTCGGCGACGTCCGCGGCGAAGTGTTCGAGAGCGGTACGGGGCACCTCGTCGTCGCGACCCAGGCACGTGAGGGTCTGCAGGAAGGCGGCCCGGGTGGCGAGCGACGTCAGGGCATCGTCCGCGGCGTCCGGAGCGCGGACATAGGCGAGCGCCTCGCGCTCCGCCTCCTCGCGAAGGTCGGCTCGTTCGAGAACGGTGCCCGCGTCCGTCCCGACGGACAGGCACACGTAGTGCGCCCGCCAGGCGGGGGTGTCGAGCGCGTCGTGGCGGGCCAAGTCCGCCAGCGCGTCGGTACGGACCGGGGGAACGGCGGCAACGGCCCCTCGTCCCGGGACGAGGGCGGCCTCCTGCCGCCCGTAGGCGGTGGGATACAGCGCGGGGTCACGTCCCACCTCCGTGCGCGTGGCACGGACGAGGTCGTTCGCACCGCGCAGGGCGTCGAGCCGGTTCCCCAAGTCGCTGCCGGGGGGCGGGGGACGGTCCACCGACTCCCCGCTGACCGTCGCGACCCCGAACACCATCACTCCGGTCGCCACTGCCGCCGCCGTCAGCGCCCGGGTCCGACGGCGCGCTTCCTCCGCGCCGAGGATCATCTTCATGAGCTTCCTCACCCGCCGAGCGGGGCCGCGCGGCCGCGACCCCGCTGTCTGCCGGACCTCTGGTCAGCCGTTGGCACAGGCGGAGGCGAACGCCTTCACACCCGACCTGAAGGCGCTGCCGTCGGAGCAGGTGGTGATGCTCGTGTTCATCGAGCCGCCCGGGTCGGCGATCCCGCTGATGTCGGAGATCCAGCTGTTCGTGTTCGACCACCGGATCCGGCGGGTGTCCTCACTCACGTACGTGGCGCTCGGGCTCACCGACAGCGTGGCCTGCCACCCGTTGGCCTTGACCGTCGCGACGTTGGTGATCCTGCTGACCTGGTACCTCTCGCTTCCCCGCAGAGCCTTGGTGGACGTCCTGAACGAGCACTTGTCGGCGTAGACGTTGCAGTGCCACGCGTTGACCTGGATCTTGGCTCCCAGACCGGGCAGCGGCGCGGAGGCCGCGTCGGAGAAGGCCGCGGTGGGCGCCGCCGTCCCGGTCGTCAGGATCACCACGAGTCCTGTGGTCATCAGCATCTTCCTCATGTCCTGCTCCCCGTGTTCAAGGTGAGCACTCTCTGCTCACCAGGCACTGGGCAAGATGTCAGACGCGGAGACCGGAGGCGTTCCGCCGAATGGCCGGAAGTGACGCGGCCGCCGCGGAAAGGCGCCGGCCGGAGGGGCTGGCGGAACGTTCACCCCGAATGTTCACTGCGGGTGACCTTCCCCGGCCGCGGGCTCGATCCCGTCAGCGAGCGGTTGCCGGCATTCACCCGTGGGTGGGACGCCACCTCGCGCCGGAAACGGCGAAGCGCCCCGCGGGGCGGGGCGCTTCGGGGGTAGACCCTGTCGGACTCGAACCGACAACCAATGGATTAAAAGTCCACTGCTCTGCCAATTGAGCTAAGGGTCCGCCGCACCGCGCGGGGCGGTGCGTAGACGAGCATAGCCGGAGGTGGCCCGGCATCCGGAACGAGTTCCGGGGAGATGCGACGGCGGGCCCGCCCCGGGGAGGGCGGGCCCGTCGTCAGGGGCGTTGATCAGCCGTCAGCCGTTGCGCTTCCAGCGCGGCTTGTCGTCACGCCGGCCGAAGGAGCCGGTGCTGGTGCCGGAGCCGCGGTGGCCGGAGGGGCGCTCGCTGCTGCCGCCGGAGCGGAAGCCGCTGGAGGGACGGTCGTCGCGACGGTCGCGGTTGAACGGACGGTCGCTGCCGCGGTGGCCGCCGGAGGGGCGGTCGTCCCGGCGGAAGCCGCGGTCACCGCGGTCGTCGCGGCGGTCACGGCCGTAGCCGCCACCGGCGGGACGGTCGTCGCGGCGGAACCCGCCGGACGGGCGGTCGTCGCGGCGGAAGCCGCCGGAGGACGGACGGTCGTCGCGACGGAAGCCGCCCGAGGGGCGGTCGTCGCGGCGGAAGCCACCGGACGGACGGTCGTCGCGCCGCTCGTCCCGACGGAACCCGCCGGACGGACGGTCGTCACGGCGGAACCCGCCCGAGGGGCGGTCGTCACGGCGGAAGCCGCCGCGGTCGTCACGACGGTCGTCGCGGCGGAAGCCCCCGGAGGGACGGTCGTCACGACGGTCGCGCTGGAACCCGCCGCGGTCACCCCGGTCGTCGCGCCGCGGCGCGTAGTTGCCCCGGTCGTCACGCCGCTCGTAAGAGGAGCGCTCCTCGCGCACGACCTGCTCCGGCACGGCCACCTCCGCGGCGACCTCGGCCTCGGCGGCCTCCTTCACCTCGGCGACCGCGGCCGCGACGCCCTCGGCGTCCTCGCCGCGCTCGCGGGCGGAGCGGGCGACCAGGCGGTCGGCCTCCGCACGCAGCTCGGTGGCGCGGCGGGTGGCGCGCTCCAGCTCCTTGGTGAGCTGGGCGACCTCGCGCTCGGCCTGCTTGGCCGCGTTGTCCGAGGCGTCGGCCTGGACCTCGGTCAGCGAACGCGCGCCGGTGATCTCGGCGACCTCGGGGTCGAACGTGCCGCCCCCGCCGATGACGTGGCGCGAGGCGTCGACGCCCGCGTCCTCCATCAGCCGGAAGATCTGGCGGCGCTGGTGCGGCAGCGACAGCGAGACGACGACACCGGACTTGCCGGCGCGGGCGGTACGGCCCGAGCGGTGCAGGTAGTCCTTGTGGTCGCCGGCCGGGTCGACATTGAGCACCAGGTCGATGCCGTCGACGTGGATGCCGCGCGCGGCGACGTCGGTCGCGACGAGCGCGTTGACGTAGCCCTTCTTGAAGTCGTCCAGGACGCGGGTGCGGGCGCCCTGCGTCATGCCGCCGTGCAGCGCGTCGGCCTTCACGCCGGAGTCGCAGAGCTGCTCGGCGATGCGGTCGGCGCCCAGCTGGGTGCGGACGAAGATGATGGTGCGGCCCTTGCGGGCGGCGATCGCGGCCGTGACGGGCGCCTTGTCCTTCGGCTTCACGACGAGGACGTGGTGGGTCATGGTCGTGACGTTGCCCTGCGCGCTGTCGACCTCGTGCGTGACCGGGTCGGTCAGGTAGCGCTTGACCAGCGTGGAGATCTCGTTCTCCATCGTGGCCGAGAACAGCATCCGCTGGCCGCCGCCGGGGATCTGGTCGAGCAGCTCGGTGACCTCGGGCAGGAAGCCCAGGTCGGACATCTGGTCGGCCTCGTCGAGGACGGCGACCTCGACGCTCTCCAGCGAGCAGGCGCCGCGGTTGATGAGGTCGCGCAGCCGGCCCGGGGTGGCGACGAGGATGTCGACGCCGCGCTCGAGCGCGTACATCTGGTTGCTCATCGAGGTGCCGCCGCAGACGACCTTCATCTTCAGGCCGAGCACGTCGCCGTAGGGCTGGAGCGCGTCCGCGACCTGCATGGCGAGCTCGCGGGTCGGGGTGAGGATGATGCCGCGCGGCTTCTTCTTCTCCGTGCGGCCCTCGGCCAGCGCGGAGAGCAGCGGGAGGCCGAACGAGAGGGTCTTGCCGGAGCCGGTGCGGCCGCGGCCCAGGATGTCCTTGCCGGCCAGGGCGTCCGGGATGGTCGCGGCCTGGATCGGGAAGGGGGTGGTGACGCCGTTGGCGGCGAGCTTGCGGACGATGCCCTCGGGCAGGCCCAGGTCGCCGAAGGTGATGGTCGGCTCGGCGGCGTCGGCCGCCTCGTCGGTGGCGTCCCGGGTCTCGGGCGCCTCGACCGCCTCGGCCGGCTCCTCGGTCTCGAGGGCGGCGACTGCCTCGACGACGAGCTCGTCGTTCTCGGGCAGCACGGAGCGGTCAGAACTGGAAACAGACATGCGTATGCGAAACCTTCCGGAGTCTCGGCACGCGCCCACAACTCCGTGATTTCGCAAATCGACCGCCTCAATGCGGTCCAGCCACGGCAAGGGAGAGTACGCGCCACGCGGCGCGCGCCCCCGCTTTTCGAGGGTCGACTTTCTACGCCGGGCAAATGGGATCAAACGATCTACTACTGTACGGCCCCCTCCCGGTGGAATGCAAACCGCTTCATCGCACCGGCCCCCACCTGCGGGAACGCCGGTCGGGGCGGCCTCACTCCGCACCGCCGGCGGGCGGCTCGGTCGGCGCCGGCGGCTCCGTGCCCGACGGTTCCGGCTCGGGTTCCGGCTCCGGCGTCGGGCTCGGGGCGGGCGGCGGCTCCGGCTCCCCCGGCGGGGTCGGCCGCGGCTCGCCCGTCGGGCCCCCGGGCGAGGGGCGGTTGCCCGGCGACGGCTTCGGCGTGCCCTTCGGCGGCGGGGCGGCGGTGTCCCCGGGCCGGGCGCCCGCGGTGGGCTCCCGGCGCTCGCCGTCCTCGGACCCGGCACGGTCCCGCCCGGGCTCGGCGGGCTTCCCCGACGCCGGCGCCGACGGGCCGGCGGACGCGCCCGCCGTCACGAACGGCGGCCCGCCCGTCGGCAGCGCGCCCGCGCCGCCCGGGCCCGGCACCACGGACACCCCGTCGGCCGCCGTCGGACCGCTCTTGGGCCGCAGGGAGTTCGGCCGACCACCCGACCCGTCGCCGTCACCGCTGATGCTCATGCAGCCCGCCGTGGCGGTGACGGCGAGCGCCGTGGCCGCGGCGGCGGCCCAGCGGACGGGGAAGGACAGCTGGCGCACGGGCGGCCACCTCCGGAGCGCGGACGAGGGATCGCCCCCTCAACTCCCGCGCCCCGCCCGAGGACACGCCCGGGCGGCGGGGTTCACCGCACCGCGTCCACCGTGCGCCCGGGGCGGCCGGCGACCTGCGCCGGGAACCGGCCTCAGCCGTACCCCAGCGCGTGCAGCCGCTCGTCGTCGATCCCGAAGTGGTGGGCGATCTCGTGCACGACCGTGATCTCCGTCTCGGCGACCACATCCTCGCGGGACTCGCACATCCGCAGGGTCGGCCCCCGGTAGATGCTGATCCGGTCGGGCAGCACGCCCGCGTACCACTCGCCGCGGTCGGTCAGCGGCGTCCCCTCGTAGAGCCCGAGCAGGTCCGGGTCGGACGGGTCGGGCTCGTCCTCGACGAACACCGCCACGTTGTCCATGAGCCGCATCAGCTCGGGCGGGATCCGGTCGAGCGCCTCGGCGACCAGTTCCTCGAACTCCTCACGCGTCATCTCCAGCACCCGGCCATTGTGTCGGGTGCGCGCCCCCTCGCGCCCGCATGCGCCGCCGTCTCCCTGGGCAGGTGCGCGCCATGGCTCCGCTCCGCCGTCCGCGCGCCGCCGCTCTCGCCGTCGTCCGCCGCGTCCGGGCCCGTCGTCCGCCGCCCGCCACCGCGCTCGTCCCCCCGCCGCACCCGTTCGCGCGGGCGCTCGGCCTGGTGGCGGTCGTGCTGCTCGGGGCGTGGCTCGGGCTGCTGGTCGTGGGGAGCGTGCGGACGCCGGTGGGCCCGATGGACACCCGGATGACGCTGCGTCCTTCCGTGTCCGGCGGCACGAAGATCGACGTGGCGCCGCTGGGGGCGCTCGAACTGGACAGCCACCGCGCCCCGCTCCGGCTCGACGTGGACCTCGACCGGCTCGACCCGGTCAGGTCGCAGGCGCTGGTCGCGAACCCGGAGCGGATCTCGGGTCTCCAGGACGAGATCAACCGCGACGTCCGGGACGGTGTGGCGGACCTCGCCGTGCGCTCCTGCGTCGCCGTGGTCAGCGGGGCGACCGCGCTCGGCCTCGTGGTCTACCGCCGGCCGCGGCGGGCGCTGGCGGCCGGCGGGCTCGCGCTGGTGCTGCTCGCGGGCTCCGGCGGGGTGGCGTACGCGAGCTGGAACCCGAAGTCCGTCCTGGAGCCGAGGTTCTCCGGGCTGCTGTCCTCCGCGCCCTCGGTGGTCGGCAACGCGCGGAGCATCGTCGCCGAGTTCGACGTCTACCAGAAGGAGCTGGCCCGGCTGGTCACCAACGTGACCAAGCTGTACGACGCGACCTCCACGCTGCCGGCGTACCGGCCCGATCCGGGGACGATGCGGGTGCTGCACGTCTCCGACATCCACCTCAACCCGGCGTCCTGGCACGTCGTCCGCTCGCTGGTCGAGCAGTACGACATCGACGTGATCATCGACTCGGGGGACACGATGGACCACGGATCGGCCGCCGAGAACGCGTTCCTCGACCCGATCCCGGACCTGGGCGCGCCGTACGTGTGGGTGCGCGGGAACCACGACTCGATGGCCACGCAGCGGTACCTGGAGCGGATGGGCGGGGGCGTCCACGTACTCGACGAGGGGCGGGCCGTGACCGTGGGCGGGCTGCGGATCGCGGGCTGGGGCGACCCGCAGTTCACCCCCGACCGGAGCGCCGAGAACGACGGCGACCCGGCCGAGGTGCTCGCCGGGGCGCGGCTCGCGTCGAAGATCCGCGACCAGAGGGCGGCGGGGACGCCGGTGGACATCGCGGTCGCGCACAACCCGGTCGCCGCGGCGGAGACGGACGGGACGGTGCCGCTCGCGCTCGCGGGCCACATCCACAAGCAGCGGACCGAGATCCTCAAGCGCGGCACGCGGCTGCGGATCGAGGGGTCGACGGGCGGGAGCGGACTGCGGGCGGTCGAGGGCAAGAAGCCCGACCCGGTCGAGGCGTCCGTGCTCTACCTGGACCGGGACACCCGGCGGATCCAGGCGTGGGACGAGATCCGGCTCGGCGGGCTCGGACTGACGACGGCGGAGGTCAGCCGGCACCTCGCGGACGAGAACGAGCCGGGGGCCCATCCGTCGCCCGAGCCGTCGTCGGGGTCGCCCGCGCCGTCGCCCGCGCCGTCGGGCCGCTAACCGTTTTGGCGATCCCTCCGCCCATCCCATATGCTTCTCACGTCCCCGACGCGCTGCGAGGCGCACAGGCGGGCCAATTAGCCCTCATCGTCTAGTGGCCCAGGACGCCGCCCTTTCAAGGCGGTAGCACGGGTTCGAATCCCGTTGGGGGCACGCACCACCCTGTGCGAGACTGTTCTCGCACGAGCATGGTCCTGTGGAGCAGTTTGGAGTGCTCGCCACCCTGTCAAGGTGGAGGCCGCGGGTTCAAATCCCGTCAGGACCGCTTGCAGCTCACCTCGGTGAACTGCGTGGCTGGGTAGCTCAGTTGGTACGAGCGATCGCCTGAAAAGCGATAGGTCGCCGGTTCGATCCCGGCCCCAGCCACCACCCTCGGAGGCCCCGACCGTCACGGTCGGGGCCTTCGGCGTACCGGACAAGGGCCTCGCCGCATCCCGCCCGGCCGCGCCCGCGGCGGAGCCGCAATCGATGCTGCAGATCCCGTCAGGACCGCTTGCAGCTCACCTCGGTGAACTGCGTGGCCGGGTAGCTCAGTCGGACCCCACCCCCGCACCGCGTGCGATCGCCTGAAAAGCGATAGGTCGCCGGTTCGATCCCGGCCCCAGCCACCATCCTCGGAGGCCCCGACCGTCACGGTCGGGGCCTTCGGCGTGCCTGGTGCCGACGCCCGCGTCCGCACGCCCCGATGCGGGAACGCCCACCATGGTGACAGCTGATACCAGCGCGGTATCATGCGGTCATGGCGATGACACTCCGACTTCCCGACGACCTCGACGCGAAGCTGACGGCACGCGCCGAGCGGACCGGCCGCAGCAAGCAGGCCCTTGCCATCGAGGCGATCCGCGACGCTGAAGCCCGCGCCGAACTCGACGTGCACGACGTCCTGGCCGAGCTGACGGACTCCGATGCGGACATTCTGGAGTACTTGAAGTGAGCGAGGTTCGCTACGTGCAGCTCGACGAGATCCTGGCCGTCGCGGCCAAGGTCAACGGCACCGAGCACAGCGTTCGCGACCTCGGCCTGCTCGTCTCGGCCGTCGAGCGGCCACGCACCAACGTCTTCGGAGCCGTGCTGTACCCCTCGCTCCATCAGAAGGCGGCAGCACTGCTCCATTCCGTTGCGCGCAACCACGCGCTGATCGACGACAACAAGCGCACCGCATGGCTCGCCATGCGCTTCTTCCTGCGCGTCAACGGCCTGCCCGCCGGTCATCCGGTCCCACCGGTCGAGGAGGCGGGCCCGTTCGTCGAGGCCGTCGCCCAGGACCACCTCGACGTGCCCGCGATCGCCAAGCGACTCGCGGAGTGGTTCCCGGTCCGTTAGCCCCCTGCGCGGAGTCAGGCCCGCCGCCCCGCGAACCCACCACCGGCCGTCGGAACGCGGTGCGGCGTCGGGTTCGCCATGAAGTACGTGTACGAGCCGGCGAAGAGTCCCGCCGCCGCGGCCAGGATCAGCACGAGCACGGTCGCGGGCAGCGACGGTGAGGCCTTGAAGTCCTCCCAGCGCTCCCGCCGGGTCCGGGCCCGGCCGTGCGAGCCGGACGCGGGCGGCGGGGCGGTGCGGTCGGGGTCGGACGGGGGCGGGGCGGGCGTCTCCTCGGGCATGTGATCACGCTAAACCGGACAAACCCTCCGCAACCCCGCCGAAAGGCCCGCGTCAAATCCGTTCGCCACTCCTCACCGCCGGGTGAGATCCTGGAGCAGGTATGTCTACTTCCCTCGCCTCCGTCCAGGCCGCCCTGACCGAGCTGTCGCTGCGCGACGCCCACCGACTCGGCCGCCGCCTGGAAGGCGCCCGCCGGATCCGCAAGCCCGAGGCACGCCAGGCCGTGCTCGACGAGATCGGCGCCGAGGCCGAGAAGGGCGCCGCCCGGATGCGCGAGCGTCGCGCCGGGCTGCCGACCGTCACGTACCCCGCCCAGCTGCCCGTCAGCCAGAAGAAGGACGAGATCGCCGACGCGATCCGCGACCACCAGGTCGTGATCGTCGCCGGGGAGACCGGGTCCGGCAAGACGACCCAGATCCCGAAGATCTGCCTGGAGCTCGGCCGGGGCGTCCGCGGCATGATCGGCCACACCCAGCCGCGCCGCCTCGCCGCCCGCACCGTCGCCGAGCGCGTCGCCGACGAGCTGGACACCCCGCTCGGCGAGGCCGTCGGCTGGAAGGTCCGCTTCACCGACCAGGTCGGCGGCGGCACCTTCGTGAAGCTGATGACGGACGGCATCCTGCTCGCCGAGATCCAGACGGACCGCGAGCTGCGCGCGTACGACACGATCATCATCGACGAGGCCCACGAGCGGTCGCTCAACATCGACTTCCTGCTCGGCTACCTCGCCCAGCTGCTGCCCAAGCGCCCGGACCTCAAGGTCGTCATCACCTCCGCGACCATCGACCCCGAGCGCTTCTCCCGGCACTTCGGCGACGCCCCGATCGTCGAGGTCAGCGGGCGGACGTACCCGGTCGAGGTCCGCTACCGGCCGCTCCTCGAGGAGGACTCCGAGAACGAGGACCGGGACCAGATCACCGCGATCGCCGACGCCGTCGACGAGCTCCAGGCCGAGGGCCCCGGCGACATCCTCGTCTTCCTCTCCGGCGAGCGCGAGATCCGCGACACCGCCGACGCGCTGAACAAGCGCAACCTCCGCCACACCGAGGTGCTCCCCCTCTACGCCCGCCTCTCGCACGCCGAGCAGCACCGGGTGTTCCAGGCGCACAGCGGCCGGCGGATCGTCCTCGCCACCAACGTCGCCGAGACCTCGCTGACCGTCCCCGGCATCAAGTACGTCATCGACCCCGGCACCGCCCGCATCTCGCGCTACAGCCACCGCACCAAGGTCCAGCGCCTGCCGATCGAGGCGGTCAGCCAGGCCAGTGCCAACCAGCGCAAGGGCCGCTGCGGCCGCACCTCCGACGGGATCTGCATCCGGCTGTACTCCGAGGACGACTTCGACTCCCGCCCGGAGTTCACCGACGCCGAGATCCTGCGCACCAACCTCGCCTCCGTCATCCTGCAGATGACCGCGGCCGGGCTCGGCGAGATCGAGAAGTTCCCGTTCATCGACCCGCCGGACCACCGCAACATCCGGGACGGCGTGCAGCTCCTGCAGGAGCTCGGCGCGCTCGATCCGAAGGAGAAGGACCACAGCAAGCGGCTCACCCCGATGGGCCGCAAGCTCTCCCAGCTCCCCGTCGACCCGCGGCTCGCCCGGATGGTCGTGGAGGCCGACCGGAACGGCTGCGTGCGCGAGGTCATGGTCATCGCGGCCGCCCTCTCCATCCAGGACCCGCGCGAGCGCCCGGCCGAGAAGCAGACCCAGGCCGACCAGAGCCACGCCCGCTTCAAGGACGAGACCAGCGACTTCCTCGCCTTCCTCAACCTGTGGCGCTACGTCCGCGAGCAGCAGAAGGAGCGCGGCTCGTCGTCGTTCCGCCGGATGTGCAAGGCGGAGTACCTCAACTTCCTCCGCATCCGCGAGTGGCAGGACATCTACACCCAGCTCCGCTCGGTCGCCCGCACCATGGGCATCCAGCTGAACGAGGACGACGCCCCCGAGCAGCACGTCCACCTGTCGTTGCTCGCCGGTTTGCTGTCGCACATCGGCATGAAGGACGTGAAGGAGGGCGCCAAGAACGAGTACCTCGGCGCCCGCAACGCGAAGTTCGCGGTCTTCCCCGGCTCGGCCCTCTTCAAGAAGCCCCCGCGCTTCGTCATGTCCGCGGAGCTCGTGGAGACCTCCCGCCTCTGGGCCCGCGTCAACGCGAGGATCGAGCCCGAGTGGATCGAGCCGATCGCCCAGCACCTCGTCAAGCGCACCTACAGCGAGCCGCACTGGGAGAAGGACGCCGCGGCCGTCATGGCGTACGAGAAGGTCACGCTGTACGGCGTCCCGATCGTGAGCGACCGCAAGGTCAACTACGGGAAGATCGACCCGGAGGCCAGCCGCGACCTGTTCATCAGGAACGCGCTGGTCGAGGGCGACTGGCGCACCCACCACAAGTTCTTCGCCGACAACCGCCGGCTCCTGACCGAGGTCGAGGAGCTGGAGCACCGGGCCCGCCGCCGCGACATCCTCGTCGACGACGAGACGCTGTTCGACTTCTACGACCAGCGGGTGCCCGAACACGTCGTCTCCGGCGCCCACTTCGACTCCTGGTGGAAGCACAAGCGGCGCGACGAGCCCGAGCTGCTCGACTTCGAGCGCTCGATGCTCATCAACGAGAAGGCCGGGGACGTCACCAAGGCGGACTACCCCGACTCCTGGCGGCAGGGGCAGCTGAAGTTCCGGGTGACGTACCAGTTCGAGCCGGGCGCGGACGCGGACGGCGTGACCGTCCACATCCCGCTCCAGGTGCTCAACCAGGTCACCGACGAGGGCTTCGACTGGCAGATCCCGGGGCTCCGCGACCAGGTCGTCACCGAGCTGATCCGCTCGCTGCCCAAGCCGATCCGCCGGCACTACGTCCCCGCCCCGGACTTCGCCCGCCGCTTCCTGGAGACCACGGCCCCGCACGCCGAACCGCTGCCGGTCACCCTGGCCCGCGAGCTGAAGCGGATGGTCGGGGTGCCGGTCACGGCCGACGACTTCGACCTCGACCGGGTGCCCGACCACCTCAAGGTCACCTTCCGGATAGTCGACGAGCGCCGCCGCAACCTCGGCGAGGCCAAGGACCTGGAGTCGCTGCGGCTGAAGCTGAGGCCGAAGGCCCGCCAGGCGATCTCCAAGGCCGCCGCGGCGACCGCCGAGCGCGCCGGCGGCGCGTCGATCGAGCGCGAGGGCCTGAAGGACTGGACGCTCGGCACCCTGCAGCCGGTCTTCGAGACCCGACGGGCCGGCCAGCCGGTCCGCGCCTATCCCGCCCTCGTCGACGCGGGCACGTCCGTCGCGGTGCGGCTCTTCGACAGCGAGGCCGAGCAGCGGCAGGCCATGTGGGCGGGCACCCGCCGGCTCATCCTGCTCAACATCCCGGTCAACCCGGCCAAGTTCGCCTCCGACCGGCTGACCAACCAGCAGAAGCTCGCGCTGTCGTCCAACCCGCACGGCTCGATCCAGGCGCTGTTCGACGACTGCGCCATGGCCGCCGCCGACAAGCTCATCGCCGACCACGGCGGCCCGGTCCGGGACGAGGAGTCCTACCGCAAGCTGTTCGACAAGGTCCGCGCCGACCTCGTCGAGGCGACGATCCGCACCGTCGACCAGGTGCAGCAGATCCTGGCCGCCTGGCAGGCCTGCGAGCGCCGTCTGAAGGCCGCCTCCAGCCCGGCGCTGCTCGCGAACCTCCGGGACGTACGGGCGCAGCTGGACCGGCTCGTGAAGCCCGGGTTCGTGACGGAGACGGGCGTCCGCCGGCTGCCGCACCTGCTGCGGTACCTGGTGGCCGTCGACCGCCGGATCCAGCAGATGCCGACGGGCGTCCAGCGCGACACCACCCGGATGCAGAAGGTCCACGAGATGCAGGACGAGTACGCCTGGCTCCTGGAGCAGCTGCCGCAGGGGCGGCCGGTGCCGCAGCAGGTGCTCGACATCCGCTGGATGATCGAGGAGCTGCGCGTCAGCTACTTCGCGCACGCGCTCGGGACCGCGTATCCGGTGTCGGACAAGCGCATCGTGAAGGCCATCGACGCGGCGGTCCCGTAGGGGCGGGCGATCGGGTTCGACCGCACCCTCCGACCTGCTGTAGAGTCTGTCTCGCAGCCACGGCGACGCGGCTGCGGAGCAAGGTCCTGTGGAGCAGTTTGGAGTGCTCGCCACCCTGTCAAGGTGGAGGCCGCGGGTTCAAATCCCGTCAGGACCGCAGTGAAGTCACCGGAAGGCCCGGATCCCCCAGGGATCCGGGCCTTCCGCGTGTCTTGACGCCGTCGACCGCCACCGGTACTCAACGAACAGGGGGCGCGGGGGGCGGAGGTGAACTGATGGCGGCAGCGGTGGCCCGGCACGAGACCCGCGCGCTGCTCCGCGCGCACCTCTCCGCCGTCGCCGGCTACCGGCACCGCACGGACCACTGCCCCGTCTGCCACCGGCTGCTGCTGCTCGCGCTGGTCGACGACCCGGACGGGGGCGAGGGGGCCGACCCGGGGGACCGAGGTCCCGCGCCCCGAGGACCGAAGCCCAGCGCGTGAGGCCGCCCGCGGTGGGAAGGTGGAAGCTGAGCGGCGGTCAGGCTCCCGCGCACGGAGGCCCGCAGGAGTGTGACGCGTGTCACCGAACGAGTTTTTGTGACTCCCTTACTTACCCCGCCCCTACACCCCGTCAATTTAATACGTGCAATTGCACCACCCGCCGGGCTTGTCCGGCCGCCTCCGGAGCCGGCCGCCCCCGCCCGCCGCGCGACGCGCCCCCGGCCCGCAGGGGCGTCCCGGACCGGGCGGGCCGACCGGAAACGCAGATCGCGCCGGACCCGGCGGAGTCCAGCGCGATCGATGACGTGGAGAGCCTGTTGGGGCAGGCCCGCGGTGTCACGTGGTGCGTTATGTGGGCATACGCCGGGCTGGGGGACCCTGATATGCCGGGTTATGGGTGATCAGGCCTCGCTGCGCTGCTGCGGAATGCCCGCCAGCAGGGCGCGGACCTCGGCCTCGCGGTAGCGACGGTGCCCACCCAGCGTGCGGATGGACGTGAGCTTGCCTGCCTTGGCCCAACGGGTCACCGTCTTCGGGTCCACGCGGAACATCGTGGCCACCTCAGCCGGGGTCAGCAGCGGCTCGGCGTCAGGGGTGCGAGCGGTCATGAGCGGCCTCCTCGGGAGAACCGAACCATCACGGTTCTTTCCTCTAAATTCTGCACCTTGACCCGCGTTGCCCGAAATGGCGGACGCGGGCCGAGTCGGTTATAGGACGAACGGCTTGTCCTCGGCACTACAACTACACCATCCGTCCAGCCACGTCGGGCCAAACCGATGGATTGCCCTCTTGGGCGGCCATCAGCGACGGAAGCCGATGGAACGTGCCATAGCGGACAGTTACCCGCCAGTGACGATCAGTCACAGGCGGGGCCACGCGCCACCACGGCCGCCGAAGCGGGCAGAACCGAGAAATCCCCCCGAAGACGGGTGGAAGGAGCCCTCCCCGGACTCCTTGTCCTATTTTGGCACGAGGTAGGGGGATGAAGGCAAGATGCCCAAAAGTGCGGTCCGTCACGCTTGACACAAAGGCCCGGATAGGGACCATGGTCCCGACCGCGGTCCCGGCCCGCCGGCCCCCGCCCGCCGACCGCGCCCGTACGACGACCCCGTGACGCCGCGTCAGCTCGCGAACTGGCGCTCCCGTACGGACCGCCAGCGCTCCGCCAGCCGCGCGTACGCCTCGTCCACGGCCTCCGCGTCGCCCGCCTTCAGGGCCGCCATCCCCTCCGCCACGTCGGCCGCCGAGCGGTCGGCGTCGAAGTGCTCGTGCGGCATCACGGCGACGAGGCCGCCGTAGTCCAGCTCGACGAGCGAGCGGGGGTGGAACTCCTCCAGCCAGCGGCCGACGTCGAGCAGGCCCTCGGTCAGAGGTCCCTCTTCCGAGTGGTCCCGCAGCGTCCGCAGCGCGCGGGCGACCCGCCGCCGGGCCTCGACCATGGGCGTGCGGTAGGTCAGCGACGCCCCCTTGTCGTAGGACCGCTCCCCGTCGGCGAACAGGACGAACCAGCGCACGGGGACGTGCCAGGTCGCGGTGCGGATCCAGGGGCGGGCGTCGGGGTTGCGGGTGCGCCAGCTCTCGTAGTCCGCGTTCGCCTCCTCGCGCACCACGCGCGGCACGGCGGCGTCCAGGACCGCCGGCGGCAGCAGACCGGTGGCCGTCTCGCGGCCCTCCAGCTCGCCCAGCGCCATCCACCCGCGCAGCCGGGTGCGCCACGGGCAGACGTAGACGATGTCGTCGACCTCGGTGACGAAGGCGTCGCCGCTCTCCCGTACGGGCACGACGACCGGCGGTACGGGCAGCAGGTCGGCCAGCGACCGGCGGAGCTCGTCCTGCGCGGTGGGCGTCGACTCCCGCCGCGCGTAGCGGGTCCAGTGCGCGCGCTCGGCCTCCGGGAAGGCGCCGAGCGGCTCGTAGACGCGCAGGTAGGAGGCGTACGGCACGTTCCCCTTCGGCGGCTGCATGCGGCTCATCGTGCCACGGCCGGCCCCCGGACCGGGGTGATCCCCGGCACGGGACCCGATCTCCGTCCGCGAAGGTGTCGTCGGCCGGCGGGACAGGGCCTAAGGTCTCGCTCAGTGACCTCCGCCACCTTCACGGAGGTCCGGCAACCTGCCGCTCACTACAGGGGAGTCACCACAGTGACCGATGTACACGGCGCTCCGTCCACGTCCCACGACGTGCTGCACACCTTGTTCGACTCCGACCAGGGCGGGCACGAGCAGGTCGTGCTCTGCCAGGACCGCGCCTCCGGCCTCAAGGCCGTGATCGCCCTGCACTCCACCGCCCTCGGCCCGGCCCTCGGCGGCACCCGCTTCCACCCCTACGCCACCGACGCCGAGGCCGTCGCCGACGCGCTGAACCTCGCGCGCGGCATGAGCTACAAGAACGCGCTCGCCGGCCTCGACCACGGCGGTGGCAAGGCCGTGATCATCGGCGACCCGCAGCGCGTCAAGACGGACGAACTCCTGCTCGCCTACGGCCGTTTCGTCGCCTCCCTCGGCGGGCGCTACGTCACCGCGTGCGACGTCGGCACGTACGTCGCGGACATGGACGTCGTCGCCCGGACGTGCCGGTGGACCACCGGCCGCTCGCCCGAGAACGGCGGGGCGGGCGACTCCTCCGTCCTCACCGCGTTCGGCGTGTTCCAGGGCATGCGGGCGAGCGCGGCCCACCTGTGGGGCGACCCGTCGCTCGCCGGGCGGAAGGTCGGGGTCGCGGGCGTCGGCAAGGTGGGCCACCACCTCGTCGGGCACCTCCTGGAGGAGGGCGCCGAGGTCGTCGTGACGGACGTCCGCGCGGAGTCCGTCTCCCGCCTGCTCGCCGCCCACCCGCGGGTCACGGCCGTCGCCGACACCGACGCCCTGATCCGCACGCCCGGCCTCGACGTCTACGCCCCCTGCGCGCTGGGCGGCGCGCTCGACGACGACACCGTGCCCGCCCTGACCGCGAAGGTGGTGTGCGGCGCGGCCAACAACCAGCTCGCCCACCCCGGCGTCGAGAAGGACCTCGCCGACCGCGGGATCCTCTACGCGCCCGACTACGTGGTCAACGCCGGCGGCGTGATCCAGGTCGCCGACGAGCTGCACGGCTTCGACTTCGAGCGCTGCCGGGCGAAGGCGGCGCGCATCTACGACACCACGCTCGCGATCTTCGCACGAGCAAACGCGGACGGGGTCCCGCCGGCCGCGGCGGCCGACCGGATCGCCGAGCACCGGATGGCGGAGGCGCGCGCCGCCCGATGAGTCCCGCGGGCCCGGTCCGGCGGGCCGGCCGCGGCGGAGACATCGCTCACGTCGCTCGGCGGGTCGGGCCCCGGGAACAGGCTAAAATCGCAGCTGACCAGCGGGGACGGGGCTCCTCGCGGGTGCTGCGGCAAGGCGTGTCATGCGGGTGGCGTACCGGATGGCCCCGGAAGCAGGTACGGTTGAAGCCCTACGGACCGGTCTCTCCACGGAGAGCCCGCTCCGAACCATGAACGCGTGTCAAGACTCTGGGGCCAGTGAGCCCCATATCCGAGGGGGTCGAGCCATGGGGCGCGGCCGGGCAAAGGCCAAGCAGACGAAGGTCGCCCGCCAGCTGAAGTACAGCAGCGGCGGGACCGACCTCACGCGTCTGGCCAACGAGCTGGGCGCATCACCTTCGAGTCCGCCTGTGAACCAACCGCCGAACGGCGAGAAGTTCGAGGACGACGACGAGGACGACCCGTACGCCCGCTATGCGGACCTGTACGGGGCCGACGACGACGACGATGAGGACGAGGGTCCCGCGTCGCAACGTCGCGGTGCTTGACTGCCGTAACCGTTTCACCGCTTCACGCGCTCGACCGCCGCGTTGAGCTCTTCACCGACCCGGTCCCGGGTGCTCGCCCGGGACCGGGTTCTGTGTTGTCCGCACCCGGGCGGGGCCCCGTTCCGGCGCCGACCGGATCCGAGGCGGGCCGCCGGGGTTCCGGCGGCCCGTTCGCTGCTCAGGCCGCGTGGTCGCCGGTCAGCTCCGCGCCCGTGGCACGGTCGCCGCGCTCGGTGATCTCCCCGGCGACCCAGGCGTCGACGCCCCGGTCCTCCAGGGTGGCGAGCGCCGCGTCGACCGACTCCTGCGGCACGATCGCGATCATGCCGACGCCCATGTTGAGCGTCTTCTCCAGCTCCAGGCGCTCGACCTGCCCGGCCTTGCCGACCAGGTCGAAGACCGCACCGGGCTGCCAGGTGGAGCGGTCCACGGCGGCGTGCAGGTGGTCGGGGATCACCCGGGCCAGGTTGTTCGCGAGACCGCCGCCGGTGACGTGGCTGAAGGCGTGCACCTCGGTGGTGCGGGTGAGCGCCAGGCAGTCGAGGGAGTAGATCCGGGTCGGCTCGAGCAGCTCCTCGCCGAGGGTGCGGCCGAACTCGGGGACCTCGCGGTCCAGGGCCCAGCCGGCGCGGTCGAAGAAGACGTGCCGGACCAGCGAGTAGCCGTTGGAGTGCAGCCCGGAGGACGCCATCGCGATCACCGCGTCGCCCGCACGGACCCGGTCCGCGCCGAGCAGCCGGTCGGCCTCGACGACACCGGTGCCCGCGCCCGCCACGTCGAAGTCGTCCGGGCCGAGGAGGCCGGGGTGCTCCGCCGTCTCGCCGCCGACCAGGGAGCAGCCGGCGAGGACGCAGCCCTCGGCGATGCCCTTGACGATGGCCGCGACCCGCTCGGGGTGCACCTTGCCGACGCAGATGTAGTCGGTCATGAACAGCGGCTCGGCGCCGCAGACCACCAGGTCGTCGACGACCATGCCGACCAGGTCGTGGCCGATGGTGTCGTAGACGCCCATCTTGCGGGCGAGGTCGACCTTGGTGCCGACGCCGTCGGTCGCGGAGGCGAGCAGCGGGCGCTCGTAGCGCTTGAGGGCGGAGGCGTCGAACAGCCCGGCGAAGCCGCCGAGGCCGCCGAGGCCCGCGACCTCGGGGCGCTGGGTCTTCTTGACCCACTGCTTCATGAGCTCCACGGCGCGGTCGCCGGCCTCGATGTCGACGCCCGCTGCGGCGTAGCTGGCTCCGCCGGCGGCGAGGGGTGTCTCGGACATGGCTTCAGGAAACCTTCGGGTCGGTTCGGGCGGCACGCGGCGCAGGGGGCCGCGTGCCGTGGAGGTCACGGGCGCCGGAGTGCTTCGGACGCGGCGGTGGCGGCCGGACCGGCGGCCAGCTCGGTCTCCAGGAGCTGCTTGCCGAGGAGCTCCGGGTCGGGGAGGTCCATCGGGTACTCGCCGTCGAAGCAGGCGCGGCACAGGTTCGGCTTGTCGATGGTGGTCGACTCGATCATCCCGTCGAGCGAGATGTACGCGAGCGAGTCGGCGCCGAGCGAGGTGCCGATCTCGTCGATCGACATGCCGTTGGCGATCAGCTCGGCGCGGGTCGCGAAGTCGATGCCGAAGAAGCACGGCCACTTGACCGGCGGGGACGAGATCCGGATGTGGATCTCGGCGGCCCCCGCCTCGCGGAGCATCCGCACGAGCGCGCGCTGGGTGTTGCCGCGGACGATCGAGTCGTCGACCACGACCAGGCGCTTGCCCTTGATGACTTCCTTGAGCGGGTTGAGCTTGAGCCGGATGCCGAGCTGGCGGATGGTCTGCGAGGGCTGGATGAAGGTCCGGCCGACGTAGGCGTTCTTCACCAGGCCCGAGCCGTAGGGGATGCCGGAGGCCTCGGCGTAGCCGATGGCCGCCGGGGTGCCGGACTCCGGGGTCGCTATGACGAGGTCGGCCTCGACCGGGGACTCCTTCGCCAGCCGGCGGCCCATCTCGACGCGCGAGAGGTAGACGTTGCGGCCGGCGATGTCGGTGTCCGGGCGGGCCAGGTACACGTACTCGAAGACGCAGCCCTTGGGCTTCGCTTCCGCGAACCGGGACGTGCGCAGTCCGTTCTCGTCGATGGCGATCATCTCGCCGGGCTCGACCTCGCGGACGTAGGAGGCGCCGCAGATGTCGAGGGCGGCGGACTCGCTCGCCACGACCCAGCCGCGCTCCAGCCGGCCGAGGACCAGCGGGCGGATGCCCTGGGGGTCGCGGGCGGCGTAGAGGGTGTGCTCGTCCATGAAGACGAGGGAGAAGGCGCCGCGCACCTGGGGCAGCACCTCGGCGGCGGCCTGCTCGACCGTGAGCGGCTTGCCGTCGTCGTCCACCTGGCCCGCGAGGAGCGCGGTGACCAGGTCGGTGTCGTTGGTCGCGGCGACCGCGTGGGAGCGGCCCTCGCGCTTGGGGAGGTCGGCGACCAGCTCGGCGAGCTGCGCCGTGTTGACCAGGTTGCCGTTGTGGCCGAGCGCGATCGAGCCGTGCGCGGTGGCGCGGAACGTCGGCTGGGCGTTCTCCCAGACGGAGGCCCCGGTGGTCGAGTAGCGGGCGTGACCGACCGCGATGTGACCCGTCAGGGAGCCGAGGGAGGTCTCGTCGAAGACCTGGGAGACGAGGCCCATGTCCTTGAAGACGAGGATCTGGGAGCCGTTGCTGACCGCGATTCCCGCGGATTCCTGGCCTCGATGCTGGAGGGCGTAGAGCCCGAAGTAAGTGAGTTTGGCGACCTCTTCGCCGGGGGCCCAGACCCCGAAGACGCCGCAAGCGTCCTGGGGGCCTTTCTCGCCGGGGAGCAGATCATGGTTGAGTCGACCGTCACCACGCACAGATGTGAGTGTAGGCGAGATCGACCACTGGTCCGAATTGGGGACGGGGGCGGGTGCTCGGCGGGGGGCGGCGGGGGTCCGGGGCGACGGGGCTGACCTGGGGTTCGTCGGGCGGCCGGGGGCCGGGGTGAGATACGTCGCGGCGGGGTGGGGTGTGGGGCGCGGGCGGACCGGGCGCAGACCGGGCGCGGACCGGTTCGGGGACGTGGGCGAGTTGGGGCGCGGGCTGGTCGGGGGGGCGAGCGGTTGGGGCGTGGGTTGGTCGGGGACGAGCGGTTGGGTCGTGGGCTGGTCCGGGGGGCGCGTCGGTCCGGGGGGCGCATCAGTCCACCGCGGCGACGAGACCCTTGCCGTCGCTGTTGGTGACGGTGAGGACGCCGTCCTCGATGCGGTACTCGGCGGTGCCGGAGAGGGCGTCCATGACGGATCGCTCCGTCGCCATCCGCTCCTCGTCGCAGAGCTTCTTGGTGGTGGTGAGGGGGCCGAAGGTCAGCGTGCCGACCGCGGCCTCGGGGTCCGCCGTCTTCACGGTCGCCGAGCCGCCGTTGCAGCCGAAGTCGCCCTGGACACGGCCGTCGGAGAACGTCAGCCCCGGCGCCCGGACGCCCTTGGGGATGCCCTTGACCGCGGGGCCGGGCGCGAGGGAGGTGACCTTCCAGCGGGTGTCGAAGAGCGTGGCGCCGTTGGGGTCGGGTTCGCCCGGTGCGACGGGGGCGGCGGGGTCGGTCGGGGTCGCGGTGCCGGTGGGTGCGCCGGGCCTGCTGGGGTCGGCGGGTTGCGCGGGGGTGCCGGTCGGGGTGTCCGTCGGGGCGTCCGTCGCGCTTCCGGGGGCCTCGCGCTCGGTGAGCGTCAGCTCGACGCCCTCGCGGGTGAGGGTCAGCCGGTTGCCGTCGATCCCGGCGGTCAGCTTGCCGGTGAGCGCCTCGCGCAGGCGGTTCTCGAAGGCCTGGACCGCGCCTCCGCAGTCCATCTGGGTCGACATCCCCGGCGTCAGGGTGAGCACGTCGTCCTTGATCGTCACCTCGGCGCTGAACCCGTTGCAGCCGTACGAACCCTCGGCACCGCCCTTGCCGTCGAACGAGATCCGCGGGGCGCGGTCGTCGGGTGCGGCGCTCGGCGCGGCGGAGCGCTTGCCGTCGACCGTCATGTCGTCGACGGCCCAGGTCACGCCGGTCAGCGGGGTGTCCGACTCGCCGGTGCGCACGCCGTCGCCGGACTGGGTGCCGCAGGCGGTCAGGGCGAGGAGGCCGAGGGCGGTGAGGGTGGCTCGTTGCGTGTACATGGCGGTTTGACGGAGGGAGTGGGGGGATCGGTTCCGCTCCTGGGCGATCGACCCGGGGGCGGACGCCCCCGGCCCCCCGGCGGGTGCCCGCGGGCGGGAGCGGCGGTCAGGTCAGGAGCGGCAGCAGCGCCGACAGGTCCGCGCGCTCGCCGCTCGCGCTGAGCCGGGCGGTGTCGCGGGCCGTGTGCCAGTCGGTCCGGCCGGTCGCGAGCCGCACCCAGGTGAGGGGGTCGGTCTCCACGACGTTCGGCGGGGTGCCCCGGGTGTGCCGCGGGCCCTCGACGCACTGCACGACGGCGAACGGCGGGACGCGCACCTCCGTCGACGCTCCGGGGGCCTTCGCGGCCAGGGCGTCGGCGAGCAGCCGGGTGGCGGCGGCCAGCGCCTGCCGGTCGAGGGGCACGTCGAGTCCGGCCGCGGTGTTCAGGTCGTCGGTGCGGGCGACGAGTTCGGCGCAGCGGGTGACGAGGAGGTCGCCCAGCCGCATGGCTCCGGCGGGGGTGGCGACGAGGCGCTCGTCGTCGGTCACCTCGTCGAGCGCGGCGGTGAGCCGCGCGGAGGCGCGGGCGAGGAGGTCGGTGAGCGCGGCGCCGCCCAGCGGGCCCGATTCGTCCGGGCGCGCGTACCGGCCCGCCCGGGACGGCCACTCCAGGAGGGTCAGCTCCTGGCGGGCCGGTGCGGGCGACTCCAGGCCGCGGGAGACCTCATCGACGACGGGGGCGATCCCTGCGACCAGCTCGCGGACGGTGGTGTTCCGCGGGCCCGCCGGGTTGCTCAGCCGGTCGTCGCCGAGGCCCCGGACCGCCTCGACGAGGTGCTGGGTCTGCGCCAGGACGGCGGTCCTGGTCCTCGCGGGGTCGTAGCGGCGGGGGCGCTTACGGGTCGGCGGCATGCTGGGAGCGTATGCGGTCGGCGGGGCGTCGGGTGGGCCGGTCAGCGCTCGGGGCGACGACGGCCGGTGGCCCGTCAGTGCTCCGAGCGGGGGCGGCCGGTGGCCGGTCAGCGCTCCGGGCGGTGCTCGGTGGCCGCCACGGGGACGCTGAACACGGTGTCGTTGGTCGGGACGCCGACACCGGTCCACGTGAAGGGAACTCCGCGGGCGGTGCCCAGGTCCGGCCGGTCCATTCGACCGTAGAGGAGGCTTTGCTCAGTCGCCACCCCCGCATCCGCCGCCGCAGGACGACGACGAGGAGCAGGTGGACGTCGAGCAGGCGGGGGACGTGCCCGTCGAGCAGGCGGGGTGCGTGCCCGTCGAGCAGCCGGCGGCCGCCCCGCCCCCGGGGTGGTTGCTCCTGACCTTCTCCGCCCCCTTCTTCGCGCCCTCCGCCTCGGCCGCCTTCACCCGTTCCTGCTCCCTGCGGAGGACGAGCGTGCGGGAGGTGTTCGCCGGACGCCAGCCGTGGAGGCGGTCGCGGCGGGGGGCGGGCAGGAGGACGGCCGCGGTCGCCATGGTGGTGATCCTGGGACCGCGCTGGGCGGCCCACTCGAGTACCACCTCCGCGCCCTCGGACGGGGCCCCGTACAGGAACGCCTCGAAGGGTTCGCTGCGCGGGTCGACGTCGTGGTGCTGCTCGCGCAGCCGCTCCTCCGGTCCGCCGAGCAGCACGGTCGGCTGGGCGTAGGTGTGGACGAGGCGGCGGCGGAAGGCGATCAGCGGCGGTGCCGTGGTGGTGTCGGCGTCGGCGAGCAGCCAGCAGAGCTCCCGGCCGTCCGGGACGTCGTCCCGCAGACCCACGCGGAGGACGGGCTGCGGTCCCCGGTGCAGACGGCGGACGGCCAGCCGGGCGGTGAGCCCCCGGCCGAGCTGCAGGCCACCGGCCACGAGGAGCACCATCGCCAGGAGTTGCTGCCCGATGGCGTCGTACGGGCCGGCGCCTCCGGCCGGGCCGCCGTCGGGCGCGCCGAGATCCTCGGCCAGCCCCCAGGCGAGCAGGCCGACCGCCGCGACGCACAGCGCGGCCCCGGAGAACAGCTGCGCCGTACCGCGCCGGTGGTGGGCGTTCGACAGCTCGCGGGGCAGCTCGGCGCGGGTCCCTCCGGCTGCGGCGAGACCGAGGCGGCGTTGGATGCGGCGGCCGCGCAACCGGACGAGCGAGCCGGCCAGCGCCCACAGGCAGAGCGCGATCACCAGCAGCGACCCGGCCACGCCGGCCGTGTCCGCGGGGTCGAGGCGGAGGAGTCCGAGCAGGCCGTGGGCGCCGACCGGCACGGCGGCGACCGCCGCCGCCCCCGGCAGGTGGCGGAACCAGAAGGGCAGCGCGAGCAGCAGGACGGCCGCGGGGTAGCCGCTCCAGGACGTGCCGGTCCCGGCCTCGTCGGGCTCGTTCCAGGCCAGGAGGACGACCGCGAGCAGGACCAGCGGGACCATGAGCCGGCTCGCGAGGACGGGTGCCAGCGCGGCCGGTGGACGGGCCGCGCTCCAGACGTTCGCGTCGGCGACGGTCCACCGGGCCGCGCCGTCGGCGGGGACGGCGGCGTCCGGCAGGTGCTTCACGGGGTAGGTCACGCGCTCAGTATGCCGACGCGGACCGGCCGAATCGGAGACCTGTGGACAAACGACCCCTTGTGGATAAGTCCGGGCACGACGACGGGGGCGCGTCCCGTGAAGGACACGCCCGCGTGGCGAACCGCACGCCCGCGCGCCGGACTTACGCGAACAGCTCCGGCAGGGTCGCCTCGTGCGCCTGACGCAGCTCGGCCAGCGGGAGGGTGAACTCCCCCTGCACCTCCACCGCGTCGCCGTCGACGACCCCGATGCGGGTGACGGGCAGACCCCGCGCCCCGCACATGTCGTTGAACCGGACCTCCTCGGACCGCGGGACCGCGACGACCGCGCGGCCGGCCGACTCCGAGAAGAGGAAGGTGAACGCGTCCAGACCGTCCGGGACGACCAGCCGCGCGCCGTTCCCGCCGCGCAGGCAGGACTCGGTGACCGCCTGGGCGAGACCGCCGTCGGACAGGTCGTGCGCCGCGTCGATCATGCCGTCGCGCGAGGCGGAGATGAGGATCTCGGCGAGCAGCTTCTCCCGGCCCAGGTCGACCTTCGGCGGCAGCCCGCCGAGGTGGTCGTGCACGACCTGGGACCACGCCGAGCCGCCGAACTCCTCGGCCGTGTCCCCGAGGAGGTACAGCAGCTGCCCCTCCTGGGCGAACGCCATCGGGGTGCGGCGGGTGACGTCGTCGATCACGCCGAGGACGGCGACGACGGGCGTCGGGTGGATCGCGACGTCGCCCGTCTGGTTGTACAGCGAGACGTTGCCGCCGGTCACCGGGGTGCCCAGCTCCAGGCAGCCGTCCGCGAGCCCGCGGGTGGCCTCGGCGAACTGCCACATGACGGCCGGGTCCTCGGGCGAGCCGAAGTTCAGGCAGTCGGAGATCGCGAGCGGCTTCGCACCGGTCGCGGCGACGTTGCGGTACGCCTCGGCGAGCGCGAGCTGCGCCCCGGTGTACGGGTCGAGCTTGGCGTAGCGCCCGTTGCCGTCGGTCGCCATGGTCACGCCGAGGTTGGTCTCCTCGTCGATGCGGACCATGCCGGCGTCCTCTGGCATCGCGAGGACGGTGTTGCCCTGCACGAAGCGGTCGTACTGGTCCGTGATCCAGGCCTTGGAGGCCTGGTTGGGCGAGGCGACCAGCTTGAGGACCTGCTCCCGCAGCTCGTCGCCGTTCGCCGGCCGGGCCAGCCTGCCGGCGTCGTCCGCCTGGAGGGCGTCCTGCCAGTCGGGGCGGGCGAAGGGGCGGTGGTAGGTCGGGCCCTCGTGGGCGACCGAGCGCGGCGGGACGTCGACGATCAGCTCGCCGTGCCAGAAGATCTCCAGCTGGGAGCCCTCGGTCACCTCGCCGATGACGGTGGCGATGACGTCCCACTTCTCGCAGATCTCCAGGAAGCGGTCGACCTTGCCGGGTTCGACGATCGCGCACATGCGTTCCTGGGACTCGCTCATGAGGATCTCCTCCGGCGAGAGCGAGGAGTCGCGCAGCGGCACCGTGTCCAGCTCGACGCGCATGCCGCCGGAGCCCGCGGAGGCCAGCTCGGAGGTGGCGCAGGACAGGCCGGCGCCGCCGAGGTCCTGGATGCCCGCGACGAGCTCCTCGCGGAA
This sequence comes from Streptomyces sp. NPDC060194, assembly GCF_042728285.1. Taxonomy (NCBI): domain Bacteria; kingdom Bacillati; phylum Actinomycetota; class Actinomycetes; order Kitasatosporales; family Streptomycetaceae; genus Streptomyces; species Streptomyces sp. NPDC060194. The sequence continues at coordinate 47,656 of NZ_JBHWZH010000028.1, forward strand.
GATCTCCAGGGTGCACTCGATGAGGAGCTTCTCCTGGAACGGGTCGCCGACCTGGACCGCGGGGCGCTTGGTGGGCTTGGCGTCGTCGAAGGTCTCGGACGCGAGGACCGAGACGCCGCCGATGCCGTCGCCGCCGGTGCGGGCGCCGTAGAGGATGACCTTGTTGCCGGCGCCGGACGCCTTGGCGAGGTGGATGTCCTCGTGCTTCATCACGCCGATGCAGCCGGCGTTGACCAGCGGGTTGCCCTGGTAGCAGGCGTCGAAGACGACCTCGCCGCCGATGTTCGGCAGGCCCAGGCAGTTGCCGTAGCCGCCGATGCCCGCGACCACGCCGGGCAGCACGCGCTTGGTGTCGGGGTGGTCCGCCGCGCCGAACCGCAGCGGGTCGACGACCGCGACCGGACGCGCGCCCATGGCGAGGATGTCGCGGACGATGCCGCCGACGCCGGTCGCCGCGCCCTGGTAGGGCTCGATGTACGAGGGGTGGTTGTGCGACTCGACCTTGAAGGTCACCGCGTACCCCTGGCCGACGTCGACGACGCCGGCGTTCTCGCCGATGCCGACGAGCATGGCGTCGCTGGCCGGCTTCTTCTCGCTGAACTGCTTCAGGTGGACCTTGCTGCTCTTGTAGGAGCAGTGCTCGGACCACATGACGCTGTACATCGCGAGCTCGGCGCCGGTCGGGCGGCGGCCCAGGATCTCGCGGATGCGGGCGTACTCGTCCTCCTTGAGGCCGAGTTCGGCCCAGGGGAGCTCGGTGTCCGGGGTGTCGGTCGCGTGCTTGACCGTGTCCAGGCTCATGCGCTGACCAGCTTCTTGAGGATGGAGGTGAAGAACCCGAGGCCGTCGGTGCCGCCGGTGCCGATCAGCGGCTCCACGGCGTGCTCGGGGTGCGGCATCAGGCCGACGACGTTGCCCGCGGCGTTGGTGATGCCGGCGATGTCGCGCAGCGAGCCGTTCGGGTTGCCGTCCAGGTAGCGGAAGGCGACGCGGCCCTCGGCCTCCAGCTCGTCGAGCGTGTGCTCGTCGGCGACGTACCGGCCGTCCATGTTCTTCAGCGGGACGGAGATCTCCTGGCCGCTCGCGTAGTCGGCCGTCCACGCGGTGTCCGCGTTCTCGACGCGGAGCTTCTGGTCGCGGCAGATGAAGTGCAGGTGGTTGTTCCGCAGCATCGCGCCGGGCAGCAGGTGCGCCTCGGTGAGGATCTGGAATCCGTTGCAGATCCCGAGGACCGGCATTCCGCCGCGCGCCTGGTCGATGATCGACTCCATCACCGGCGAGAACCGGGAGATCGCCCCCGCGCGCAGGTAGTCGCCGTAGCTGAAACCGCCCGCGAGGACGACGGCGTCGACCTGGTGCAGGTCCTTGTCGCGGTGCCACAGGGAGACGGGCTCGGCGCCGGCCACACGGACCGCGCGGAGCGCGTCCCGGTCGTCGAGGGTGCCGGGGAAGGTGACGACTCCGATGCGAGAAGTCACTTCTCCTCCTCCACGCGGACGGTGAAGTCCTCGATGACGGTGTTGGCGAGGAACGTCTCGGCGATCTCGTGGATGCGGGCCAGGGCGGCGTCGTCGACGGGCCCCTCCACTTCGAGCTCGAAGCGCTTGCCCTGCCGTACGTCCACGATCCCCTTGAAGCCGAGGCGCGGCAGCGCACGCTGCACCGCCTGGCCCTGGGGGTCGAGGATCTCCGGCTTGAGCATGACGTCAACTACGACGCGTGCCACTGGCACTCCCGTGGTGTTTCGGTGCGAAGGCGGTTCCGCCAGCGTACCCGGCCCGAAAATCTACGCGCATAGATATCTTTGCTCCCTTCGGGGCCCCCTCATCACGGTCCGGTAAAACCGCGCGAAAAATCCGGATGCCTATTGCGATCTGACACGCGGACGCAATTCACTGGGCTTCGCAATGCAATGCCGGTCGCTGTACAAAGGAAGTCCACCGAAAACGGCATTGCCCCACTTTCGCCGTACAGTCGGTATCGCCGCACGTCAACGCGGCGAAGCCGGACGAAGGGACCGATATTCATGGCGCAGCGTGTCGTGGTCACACTCTCCGACGACATCGACGGCGGCCAGGCCGAGGAAACGGTTGCCTTCGCCCTCGACGGGAAGTCGTACGAGATCGACCTGAATCCCGCCAATGCCGAGAAACTCCGCACCGCTCTCGCGCCCTACGTGGCGGCCGGCCGAAAGCACAGCTCGGCGGGCAAGACGTATCGGAACGTCTCGGTCGCCCCCGATCCGGCCGCCGTCCGCGCCTGGGCCCGGTCCCACCGGATGGACGTGCCGGCCCGCGGCCGCATCCCGAAGAAGGTCTACGAGGCGTTCGAGGACGCGCACTGAGCGGACCGGCCTCCGCCGGTGCTCCCGGCCGCCGCGCGCGAGGGCGGGCGAGGTGTCCGATGCGAGGGGATCTCTGACGGTCCGTCCGCCTCGCCGGGCGGCCGAGTTGCGCAGCACCCCCGACCGTCGGCTAGAGTCTGGAGCACGCCGAGGGGCGCGGCCGGAAGGCCTCACTCCGAAGCAGCGTGCGGGTGTAGTTCAGTAGTAGAACACCCCCCTTCCAGGGGGGAGGCGCAGTGTGCAATTCCTGTCACCCGCTCCGCATCGCCCCCGACCGGTCCGCCGGTCGGTTAGGCTGGTGCCCGCGCCGTCCGGTGAGAGCCGGCCGGATGCAGTGCGAACGTAGCTCAGCTGGTAGAGCGCAACCTTGCCAAGGTTGAGGTCGCGAGTTCGAACCTCGTCGTTCGCTCCGTTCACGAAGGCCCCGGTCCCACGGACCGGGGCCTTCCTCGTCGTCGGGACCAATACGGGTCCGGACGCGAGCTGCGCGTTCTGACATTTGTCATGGTCGGCGATGACGGCTGTCATCAGCAGTGGTGACAGCTCGCACTGCCGCACGGCCGGACGGGGCGGAACCCTGGAGTCATGACACAGGACGTGATCGAAGCCAGGGAACTCCGGCGGACCTACGCCGGCGGGTACGAAGCGGTGCGCGGCATCTCCTTCTCGGTCGCCCGCGGCGAGCTGTTCGCCCTCCTCGGGACGAACGGCGCGGGCAAGACGTCGACGGTCGAGCTCCTCGAAGGGCTCGCCCGCCCGGCCGGCGGCTCGGTCCGGGTGCTGGGCCACGACCCGTTCACCGAGCGCGCGGCCGTCCGCCCGCGGATCGGGGTGATGCTGCAGGAGGGCGGCTTCCCCTCGGACCTGACCGTCGCCGAGACGGTGCGGATGTGGGCGGGCGCCACCTCGGGCGCCCGGCCCACCGGGGAGGCGCTGGAGCTGGTCGGGCTCTCCCGGCGGGCGAAGGTGCGGGTCAAGGCGCTGTCCGGCGGCGAGAAGCGCCGGCTGGACCTGGCCCTCGCCCTCCTCGGCAACCCCGAGGTCCTCTTCCTCGACGAACCGACCACGGGCCTCGACGCCGAAGGCCGCCACGACACCTGGGAGTTGGTCCGCGCCCTGCGCGACGGGGGCACGACGGTCCTGCTGACCACCCACTACCTCGCCGAGGCCGAGGACCTCGCGGACCGGCTCGCGATCATGCACGGCGGGCGGATCGCCGCCGAGGGCCGGCTGGCCGACGTGGTGGCCGCCGAGCCGTCGCAGATCGCCTTCGAACTGCCCGACGGGTACCACGTGGGCGACCTCCCGCCCCTCGCCCCGCTCGGGGTGACCGGACACGAGACCTCGGGCCGCGTGGTCCGCCTGCGCACCGACGACCTCCAGCGGACGACGACCCGGCTGCTGGTCTGGGCCGAGGAGGCCCGCCTGGAGCTGCGCCGGCTGGATGTCCGCTCGGCCTCCCTCGAAGAGGCCTTCCTGCGGATCGCCCGCCGGGCGAAGGACGAGGAAGACGCGGCCGGCCCGCCGACCGACGCCGACCTTCCCTCCGCCGGTCGCGGCAACCGGCCGGGGACCCCCCGCAACGCCGAGCAGACCACGACGGGAGCGACAGCATGACGACGTCCGCGATCGACACCGACCGGCGCGGCACGCCCCGCCCGAAGCACGGCACCACGACGGCGCCCGGGCGCATCGCCGCCATCGGCCGGTCCGAACTGACCCTGCTGGTGCGGAACAAGACCGCGGTCTTCATGGCCCTGGTCATGCCCGTCCTGATGACCTTCAGCTTCAAGGCCGCGGCCGACGAGATGGACCTGTCGGGCACGGGGCTGAACGTGGCGACGGTGCTGCTGCCCGGCGCGATCGGCTTCGTGCTGCTCTTCGCCGTCTACAACAACCTGACCACGGCGTTCGTGGCCCGCCGCGAGGAGTTGGTGCTCAAGCGGCTGCGCACCGGCGAGCTGAGCGACAACGAGATCCTGTTCGGTACGGCGCTGCCGACGGTGGCCACCGGCCTCGCCTAGATGGTGCTCCTCGGGGTGGGCGGCGCCCTCGTGCTGGACGCGACGGCCCCGGAGCAGCCCTGGTGGCTCGCGGCCGGCGTGCTCGGCGGCATGGTCGTCGCCGCCGGACTCGCCGCCGTCACGGCCGCCTACGCGCGGACGGTGGAGACCGCAGGGCTGACGGTCCTGCCGCTGATGCTTGTCTCGGCCTTCGGCTCCGGCATGTTCGTACCGATGGAGCTGCTGCCGGACGGTGCGGTCCCCTTCCTGCGCTTCCTGCCTCTCTCGCCCGTGGTCGCGCTGATCCGGGAGGGTTGGGCCGGCGGCACGGACACCACGGAGATGCTGCTGCAGCTGCTCGGCGCGGTGGCGTGGTCGGCCGTCGCGGTCATTGCCGCGCGGCGGACGTTCCGCTGGGAGCCCCGCAGGTGAGACGGTCATGACGGCGGCGGTCCGGCCGGCCGGGAAGCGCGGGGAGCGAGGTGTCGGCGACGTGTTGAGGCCCATGGAGGGCTGGCGGCGGCGGAGCAAGATCGAGAAGGTGGATCTCTACAGCCGCGGCACCTTCTACGTGATGCCCTGGGTTCTCCTGATCGGCTGGGTCGGCGTGCCCGTGCTCCTGGCGGTGCCGGGCCGGCCGGGGCCGCTCGTGCTGGCCGGGCTGGTCGTCGTCCTCTCGGCCGTGCTGGCCGGGGCGGGCATCGGGGCCGTCCGGGAGGCGCTGGAGCACTACATGCACCGAGGGCCCGCGCCATGGTCGCGGCTGGCCTGGTGCGCAGGGATGACGGTCCTGCTGATGGGCGCGATCGCCGCATTCCAGGCCGTGGTGGGGTTGGACGACGGGACGGCCCCACTGGGCCTGCTCTTCGCCCCGGTGCCGTTCGCCGTTCCGCTGGCGATGGTGGTGTCGATGCGCGTCTTCGCGCTGGTGTACGCGGTGACGTCGTCGGTGGCGACGGCCCTGCTGGCCGCGGCCGGCGAGCGGGGTGCGGAGCTGCTGGTGGCCCCCGTGATCATGCTGGTGGGGTTCCTGCTCTCGGCGCTGGTCGGCCGCCCCGGCGCCTGGTCGCTGTCGTTGATGTGGGAGCTGGAGCGGGCGAAGGACGCGGAGGCGCGGCTCGCGGTCGCCGAGGAGCGGCTGCGGTTCGGACGCGATCTGCACGACGTGATGGGACGGAATCTCGCGGTGATAGCGCTCAAGAGCGAGCTGGCCGTGCAGATGGCGCGGCGCGGCCGGCCGGAGGCGGTGGACCAGATGGTCGAGGTGCAGCGGCTGGCGCAGGAGGCCCAGCACGAGGTGCGCGAGGTGGTCCGCGGGTACCGCGAGGCCGATGTGAGGATCGAACTGCTGGGTGCGGAGGGGGTTTTGGAGGCGGCCGGGGTGCGCTGCACGGTCACCGGGGCGGATCATCCGAAGCTGCCGGCCGCCGTGCAGTCGGCGCTGGGCTGGGTGGTGCGCGAGGCCACCACCAACGTGCTGCGGCACGGGGACGCCCAGTGGTGCGCGATACGGCTCGACGTCACACCGGCCGGGCCGGGGCGGCAGGGGCGGGCGGTGCTCTCCGTCGAGAACGACGGAGCCCCCGAGGGGCCCCCGGGCACCGGCGGGTCCGGGCTTGCCGGTCTGCGCGAGCGCCTGGCCGCCTTGGGCGGGACGCTGACGGCGGAGCCCGGCGAGCGCGGTACGTTCCGGCTGACGGCCGACGTGCCGCTGGAAGGGGTGGCGGCATGAGCGGCGAGCACGACGGGACCGACCGGGGGCCCGACGCGGGAGCGCGCGCCGCGGAGTCCGGGAAGGCGGCGGGGGCCCGGGTGCTGCGGGTGCTGCTCGCCGACGACGAGCATCTGATCCGCGGCGCGATGGCGGCGCTGCTGTCCCTGGAGGACGACCTGACGGTCGTCGCCGAGGCCGCCACCGGCCCCGAGGCGCTGGCCATGGCCCTCGCGCACCACCCCGACGTGGCGGTGCTCGACCTCCAGATGCCCGGCGCCGACGGTGTGAGTGTGGCCACATCGCTGCGGGCCCAGCTGCCGGGCTGCGTCACCCTGATCGTGACGAGCCACGGCCGGCCGGGGCACCTGAAGCGGGCCCTGTCCGCCGGGGTCCGCGGCTTCGTGCCGAAGACGGTGAGCGCCCAGCGGCTGGCCGAGATCATCCGGTCGGTGCACGCCGGGAACCGCTACGTGGACCCGGGGTTGGCGGCCGACGCCATCTCCGCCGGGGACTCCCCGCTGACCGCCCGGGAGGCGGAGGTGCTGGAACTGGCCGCGGACGGGGCGCCCGTCTCCGAGATCGCCGAGCGGGCCACCCTGTCGCAGGGCACCGTGCGCAACTACCTGTCGTCCGCGGCCGCCAAGCTGGGTGCGGACAACCGGCACTCGGCGGTGCGTCTCGCGAGGGAGCGCGGTTGGGTATAGTTGGCCTCGCACCACGGCGGAGACGCCCGGTGCGATGCGAACGTAGCTCAGCTGGTAGAGCGCAACCTTGCCAAGGTTGAGGTCGCGAGTTCGAACCTCGTCGTTCGCTCCGTTCACGAAGGCCCCGGTC